>CACZOW010000198.1 GCA_902782885.1 uncultured Ruminococcus sp.
CATCGTCGAGAGCCCCGAACTGTACAAGAACCTTTCCGGCATCACGAATCTGAAGATGTACGGCCGGCTGCATCCCGGGGTCACGGATGAGCGGATCAGCGAGGTGGTCGACCTCGTCGGAATGGGCAACCGTGTGAAAGAAAAAGTTAAAAAATACTCGCTGGGCATGAAGCAGCGCATCGGACTGGCGCAGGGCATACTGCACAAGCCGAAGCTGCTGATACTGGACGAGCCCACCAACGGGCTGGACCCCGCGGGCATCAAGGAATTGCGCACGATCATACGCGAGACCGCCGCGAAGGACAACACCGCCGTGTTCGTTTCCAGCCACCTGCTGGCGGAAATGGAGCTCATGTGCGACCGGGTGGCGATCATTGACAACGGCGTGATCATCGGCGAGAAGCGCGTTGACGAACTGAAGACCGCGGGCAACGGCGAGCGGTACGATTACGGCGTGTCTGACGCGGCGGCGGCAATTGCCCTCCTCGGCGAAATGGGCCTCTCCGCGGAACCGCGGGAACCGGAAAACGGCATGGCGCGCGTATCGGTGCAGACCAAAGCGGGCGGATTGCCCGAGATCACATACCGGCTGCTTTCGGCGGGCATCAGCGTTTACACCGTCAGCCGCGAGGAAAGTTCGCTGGAAGACGCGTTCATCAATCTTACGGGGGGAGGGAACGTCATTGCGTAAAGTATTCTTGCTGTATCAGAACGAAATGGGCAAGACCGTGCGCAAGGTCTCCATCCTTGTGGCCATGATCCTGATGTTCGTGTTCATCGGCGGCTGCGCCATGACGTTCAAAGGCATCGAGACCGTGTCCTACCCCTTCCGGGAGGATTACGGCATTATTGCCGAAAGGTACAAGGAGGACGCCGAGCGTTCCGCGTCCGAAGCGCTCAAATCCCGGGCAACGCTCGACACGCTGGATCCGGCCGCGGACAAAGCTGCGTACGCCGATTACGCGTACCGGTACGTCTGCAATCTGGAAGATCAGAAGCGATGCGAACTGATGCAAAGCCTTTATGAGGCCGCCGCCCGGTCCGCGGTCCGCCGGAATTTCACGTATGAATCGGTCTTTGAAAAAATGAGCGATCGAATAAATGAAGTGGTCCGGTTCGACAATGATACCGTCGATTCTCCGGAAACGCTGGCGGCGGCGGAACAGCAGCTCGAAGCGGGCGCGGAGCTGCTGGCGGGGGAGATCGGGCAGCTGGAGTATACGCTCAAGGTCTCTTCGTTCCGCGAAATGCTGGACCGACGCAGGGAGCTCCTCGAGACTTCCGGATCGTCCGGGGACGAATGCGAATTGTATAAAGAAGTGTACGGCTGGATGGATGCGTACGCGGACAAGGCGGACGTTTCCTGCGCGGATTACATCCTGGCGCAGGCGGATAATTACGTCCGCAACAAACTGACGCTCAAACGCGAGGCAGAGGGACTGCCCGTCCAGTACGGCAGATTTTACTGCGAAAAGCTGGCGCGGGACACCGCCTTGCTGGAATATGCGCTGCGGCGCGGAACGGTCGTTGACGACGCGAAACGCTCCCTTTCGCCGGTCCGCAACCGGGAAATAATGAATCAGCTCTGCAATACGGGGACGTTTATCGTCGCCGCGGTCATCATAATGCTGGCGGGTTCGGCGATCTCCGCCGAAATGAACAACGGCTCCATCAAATCGCTGATCATCGCGCCGGTGCGCCGGGGCAAGATCTTCGCGGCCAAAGGCCTGATGCTGCTTACGGTCCAGACGGCAATGCTGCTGTTCGATTATATCGTCTCGCTGCTGTTCTGCGGGATGCTGTTCGGGTTCCGGAATTTCGGCACGGTGGTGTACTATGCCTTCGGAGCGGCGCACGGGATGCCGTATCTGGTCGCGGGGCTGCTGTCGCTCCTGCTGGACGGGCTGGCAATAGGGCTGTTCGCGGCGCTGGCACTGGCGTTGTCCGCGCTGACCCACAACACCGCCGTGTCGGTGACGCTGCCGCTGCTGGGCTTCTTCGGCGGTTTGCTGGCGGAGCTTATTATGATGCTGGGAGGCGGGCGGCCGTATGTTGCCGCGCTGCTGCCGGTGCACAACCTTGCCAATCTGCATTTCGTAAACGGCGTGCCTTCGATCTTCCGGGTGTTCAACGAAGAACTAGACCTGCAAGCCGCTGTGGGCCCGCTGTTTTCGTGGATCTACGTGGCGCTGCTGCTGACGGGACTGGTCTGGTGCGCGCGCGACGCCTTCTGCCGGAAGGATATAACGTAAATAGATATGCGGACGATCAGGAATTGAATTTCAGAAAGTGAGGTATCAGCATTAACGGGCATTTGAACAAGCAAAAAGCATGAAGAAATTGGATCAGAGTACCGGCGTCAGATCCAGAGCAACGGTTGAAACACAACAAAGAAATAAAGCGGACATAATGATAAAAACGGAAAAATCCGTCGTCTATAAAAGCAAAGGGCTTGCGGAGACAATGTGCTTCCGGAGCGGAAAAACAGCGGGCAACGGCGGATAATGACAGACAGCGATTTTTTAGAGTTGTTTAATAAACGGGACGAGGCGGCGATCAACGCCGTCGCGGGACAGTACGGGGCGTATCTGCGCACAATTGCCCTCAACATTCTCGGAGACGAGGGGGAGAGCGAAGAGTGCGTTAACGACGCCCTGTTTTCTGTATGGAACCGCGTCCCGCCGGAACAGCCGCGAAACATGAGGGCATACATTGCCGCCGCGGTACGAAACGCCGCGCTCGACCGGTACAAACAAAAGCACCGTCTGAAGCGGATACCATCGGAGTATACGACCAGTCTGGAAGAACTTGCCGGTTGTATCGACGGCGGCAAAACGGTGGAAGAGGAAACGGACGCGAAAGAATTGTCTGCTGTCCTCAGCGCCTTCATCCGAAGCCTGCCGGAGCGGGAACGGTTTATTTTCATGTCCCGCTACTACCATTATGACAGCGTGCGGGAGATCGCCGGCGCCGCGGGAGAACCGGAACTTAAAGTGTACCGTACGCTGAAACGTCTCAGAGAAAAGCTGCGCGCCGTGCTGGAAGAGAGGGAACTGCTGTGAATACGGAGTTGTTTGAGAAAGCGATGCAAGGCATTGACGGTGACCTTATCGAGGAGGCGGAGGCAAAGCGGTACGAGGCGCGCACAAACGGCGCGTTGAGCACAGCCACGGGC
>CACZOW010000199.1 GCA_902782885.1 uncultured Ruminococcus sp.
AACGTGGTGGACGTGAGCCGCACGGTGCGCTGACAAAAGCAGTACAGGGAGTGTAAATATGAAAGCAGTGATCCAGCGCGTGACTGAAGCGAGCGTAACGGTCGACGGCAAACTCTGCGGCCGCATCGGGCGCGGATTTGCCGTACTTTTAGGCATAAACCGCGACGACACCGAGCAGGAGGCGCGGGTGCTCGTTAAAAAACTGGCGGCGCTGCGGATCTGCGACGACGCAAACGGCGTGATGAATCTGAGCCTTCCCGACAGCTGCGCTGACGGGGAAACGCCGTCAATGCTGGTAGTGAGCCAGTTCACGCTGTACGCCGACACGCGCCGGGGCAACCGGCCCTCATATATCGCGGCCGCGAGTCCGGAACAGGCGCGCCCGCTGTACGAATTCTTCGTGGCGGAACTGCGCCGCGCCGGCATCCGCGTTGAGACCGGCATTTTCCAGGCGGATATGAAAGTGGCGCTGGTCAACGACGGCCCGGTGACGATCATTATTGACACCGACGACCTCAAGGCGCCTCGCCGCGGCGGCAGCGCGGGTCCCGGCGAAGGAGGTGCGCTGCCTTGCCTGTGATCAAGCGTTTTACCGAAGGGCTGCTGGGTTCCAACACATATCTGGTCTGGAACGCAGGGTCGGGAGAGGCGTGTGTGATCGACGTCGGCAACCCCTGCGCCCCCGTCGCCGCATTTGCCTCCGCAAACGGTCTTAAAGTTAAGTATATTGTCCTCACCCACGCCCATTACGACCATATTCTGTACATAGAAGATTTCTGCGCGGCGTTTCCCGAAGCGCGTACGGCGATCCATCCCGACGATGATATTCTGATGGACGACCCCAATCTGAACTGCTCGGTGCTCTTTGGTTCCGCTCACGAATTCCGGCATTGCGACCTGATGCTGAAGGAGGGCGATACGCTGGCGCTGGGGGATGAGACGCTCACCGTGCTCCACACTCCCGGTCACACCGAAGGCGGCATCTGCCTGCTGGGCGGCGGTTTTTTGTTTTCCGGCGACACGCTGTTCTACGACAGCTTCGGGCGCACGGATCTGGGCCGCGGCGATATGGAAACGATCGGACGGTCGCTGCACCGGCTGTTCGCGCTGGCGGAGGAAACGGTAGTGCTCCCGGGCCACGGCACCCGCACCACTATCGGCCGCGAAAAGCGCGAGAACTACTTTCTGTACATGTGATGGACATTTCGCTGTTTTATCCGGGCGTTCAGCCCGATTATCACGTTTATGAAGCGCTGCAGATCTTCGGCGACGCGGGGATCACGCTCACGCTGCATCCGGGCAGCGGGCAATTGCTGATCCGCGTTACGGGAGACAACGGCGCCGTACTGGAATTGACGCCGCCCGATCCCGCGCTCACGGACAACAAGGTCCTGGTGCGCGAATTGTATTGCCGCCTTTCCGAATTCACCGGCTACCGCTCGCCCTGGGGCTGCCTCACCGGCGTGCGGCCGGCAAAGATCGTGAACCAGCTGCTGTCCGCCGGCAGAAGCCGCCGGGAGGTGCGCGAAGAACTCACCGGTTTTTATTGTGCGCGGCCCGTTAAGGCGGACCTGGCCCTCGCCACGGCCGAAAATCAGAAAGCGTTTCTGGCGGAACAGGCGGCGGATCCGTCCCGCGTCGGGATATACATCGGCATCCCGTTCTGTCCCACCCGCTGCGTTTACTGCTCGTTCACGTCGAACTCCATCGAAAAATACCGCGACCGCGTGGACGAGTATCTGCGGCTGCTGCGGGCGGAAATGGAAGCGGCGGCGGCGCTGGTGCGGGAACGTGCGCTGAAGGTGGAATCGGTATATATCGGCGGCGGCACTCCCACGTCGTTGTCCGAACCGCAGTTTGCGCGGCTTATCGGCGACGCGGCGGAATTGTTCACGTCGGCGTCAACGCACCTGCGCGAGTTCTCTGTGGAAGCCGGCCGTCCGGACAGCATCACGGCGGGCAAACTGGCGGCAATGCGCGCCGCGGGCGTCAACCGCATAAGCATCAATCCCCAGACCATGAACGATGCCACCCTGGAACTGATCGGCCGCAAACATACCGCGGAGGACACGCTGCGCGCCTTCGCGCTGGCGCGGGAGCAGGGCTTCGACAACATCAACGCGGACATCATCTGCGGCCTGCCCGGCGAGAATTTCGGCATGTTCAGCCACACGCTGGACGTGCTGGAGACGCTT
>CACZOW010000200.1 GCA_902782885.1 uncultured Ruminococcus sp.
CCGCCATACCGTGCTTCCGTTTCTGTCAGATCAGCTGGGTTACGACGTGGCGCCGGTGCTGCTGCGCCAGGCGGAGATCTCACGGGATGAGCGCGATCATCTGGAAGCTGAAGCGGCGGCATTCATTGACCGGGCCGTGCGCTGCGACGACGGGAGGCTGATCCTGGATACGGCAGAAATTGCCGGATTGCCGTCCGCCGTGGCACGGCGCGCGGTGCGGGATATTATTGCCGTCGTAAAAGACGCCGACGGCAGCACGCCGTACGGCGGCCGGAAAGATATCGAACAGTCCGCGGTCGATCGCGTCCTCCGGCTGCTCGCGCGGGGCCGGAAAGGCAGCAAAGCCGAGTGCGGACGGGGAGTGACGGTCAGACTGAGCCACTCTGGCGCGGTGTTCAGTGTCGAGCGGCGTGCGGAGACGCCAGAGGAACGCGGCGCGGATCGTGAGTCCGGGACGGCCGACTACTCCGTGCGTACGCTTGACGCGGCGGAGTTCGGCGCGCGGCGTGAAACGGACGGCTTTAAAGCGGACGACAGGACGGTTTTCTTTGACAAAGTTAAATATTTAAGTATAATAAACAGATACGGGAATACGGCTCCCGTACTCCGGCGCGCACTTTCGGGCGACCGGGTGAGACCGTTCGGAATGTGCGGAGAAAAAACGGTACAAAAGCTGTTTATCGACCGCAAAATACCGCGGGAACAGCGCGCGGAACTGCCGGTACTGGCTGTCGGCAGCGAGGTGCTGTGGATACCGGGCATCTGCTCCAGCGAACTGACCCGGATCGACGGCGGAACTGCCGAGGCAATAGAAATTACTCTGGGGCCGGACGAACAACGCTGACGCGGCGGCGCCGGGGAACAAAATAAAACGAACGCAATAAAACGTAAAGGGAGATACGGACAATGGAGGAACTCAGCAAATACTCCGACCGGGTGCTGCTCACCCGCGAGGATATCGACGCAATGGTGAAACGGCTCGGTGAACAGATCACGCGGGATTACGCGGGGAAAAAGCTTTTCCTGATCTGTGTACTGAAGGGCGGCTTTGTGTTTATGGCGGATCTGGTGCGGGCGATCGACCTGCCGCTGGAAGTCGACTTTATTGCCGTCTCCAGTTACGGCTCCTCCACCAAGACCTCCGGCGTGGTGCGGCTGCTGAAAGACGTTGACAAACCCCTCAACGATAAGCACGTGCTGATCGTGGAGGATATCATGGATTCCGGCCTCACGCTGAATTATATCAAGAGCCTTTTCGAAGGCCGTTCGCCGCTCTCGGTAAAGATCGTCACCGCGTTCGACAAACCGGAGCGCCGCCGCGTGAACATCACGCCCGACTACGTCGGCGCCGTGATCCCCGACGAGTTCGTCGTAGGCTACGGGCTCGATTATGACGGAAAACTCCGCAACCTGCCCGAACTCAGCATTCTGAGACGCGATGTTTACGAAGGCTGACCGCGCGCCGGCATCCTTCCGAAATTTACAGACGAGGACAATCGAGGACATTTTATGAAGAAACTTTTCAATGCCATCTCCCCGTACATCCTGATATTCGTGCTTATCGTTTTTGTGGCGCTCATCGTGAGCAACTACGTCGGCAAAAACGCCATAAGCTACTCTGATTTCCTTACCGAACTGCGCGCGCAGAACGTAAAGTCCGTGGAACTCGAGGATCGGGAAGCCGTCGTGGAGCTTTCCGCGGCGAGCGGCACCAACGAAAAACTCAAGGCCGGCAAGTACAAAATGAAGGTCCTGGACCCTGGCGTATTCGAGCAGCTGATGGTGGATGAGACCGCCGCCGGAAACCCGGTAAAGTACACCGCCGCCGTTAAGACCGTGCCGTTCCTGGTGCGCGTGCTGCCGTACATCCTGCTGGGAATAACCGCGCTGTTCCTGTTCTTCTTTATCTTCGCCCAGAGTCAGTCGGGCTCCGGCGGCCGATTCAATTTCGGCCGCAGCAACGCGCGCCTGTATACGAAGAGCAACATCAAGTTCTCCGATCTGGCCGGCGCGGAGGAGGAAAAAGAAGAAATGGAGGAACTGGTCATGTTCCTCAAGGATCCCAAGCGTTTTGACGCGCTTGGCGCGCGCATCCCCAAAGGCGTGCTGCTGGTGGGACCTCCCGGCACGGGCAAAACATATCTTGCCAAAGCAGTTGCCGGAGAAGCCGGCGTGCCGTTCTTCAATATCAGCGGCTCGGATTTCGTAGAGCTCTATGTCGGCGTTGGCGCCGCCAGAGTAAGAGACCTGTTCGAACAGGCTAAAAAGAATGCGCCGTCCATAGTGTTTATCGACGAGATCGACGCCGTAGGACGGCACAGGGGCGCGGGCCTGGGCGGCGGTCACGATGAGAGAGAGCAGACGCTGAACCAGCTGCTGGTCGAGATGGACGGCTTTGAGACCAATACGGGCGTAATCGTTATGGCGGCCACCAACCGTCCCGACATACTTGACCCCGCGCTCACGCGGCCGGGCCGTTTTGACCGCAAGATCAACGTATCGTATCCGGATATCAAAGCGCGCGAAGCAATCCTGAAAGTCCACGCCCGCAACAAACCTCTGGACGAATCAGTCGACCTTAACGAAGTGGCCAAGAACACTTCCGGCTTCACTCCGGCGGACCTGGAGAACCTGCTGAACGAGAGCGCGCTGCTGGCGGCCAAGGAAGACAGCAAGACCATCACCGCCGACAATATCAAAGAGGCCATCTTCCGGGTCGTCGTGGGCAAGGAAAAACGCAGCCGCGTTATGACGGAAAAGGACAAACGGCTCACGGCGGTACACGAAGTCGGCCACGCCATCGCGGTCAGATATCTCTCTTCTTCCGAAAAAGTGGAGCGGGTATCCATCATTCCCGCAGGCGAGGCGGGCGGATATACGGCGCACCGTCCGGATGAAGACAGCATGTATGTGACGCGCAGCCAGATGCTGGAGTCCATTGACATCCTGCTGGGCGGCCGGGTCGCGGAGAAGCTGGTGCTGGACGATATCAGCGCCGGAGCGTCATCCGATCTGGAAAGAATAACAGCCATTGCCCGCAGCATGGTGACCAAGTACGGCATGAGCGACGAACTGGGCAACGTGGTGTTCAATCCCGGCGAAGGCGAAGAAGTATTCATCGGCCGCGATTACGGCCACGCCAAAAACTACAGCGAAAAGACCGCCGCGATCATCGACGCGGAAGTTAAGCGCATCATCGACGCGGAGGAAGTCAAAGTTACCGAACTGATGAGAACGAACGTCGACAAACTCAGATCGATCGCCGACGTACTGCTTGAGAAGGAAAGGCTGGAGGGCGACGAGTTCGAAACGCTGATCACAGCTTGATATAAGTACACGGATCGACCGCGGGTACCGGAGGCATGGGCATCGCAGGAAACAACAACTACACCGAAATAACCGGCACAGTGCAGGATCTGATATACGCAAATTCCGAAAGCGGTTTTGCGGTGATCGAATTTCAGCCCTCAGGCGGGGGGGAATCTATCCGCGCGTCCGGGATCATGCCCGAAGTGTTTCCGGGAGAACTGATCACCCTGAGCGGCAGCATGGAGATCCACCGCCAGTACGGCGAGACGTTCCGCGTGCACACGCTCATAAAGGCGATGCCCTCCGATTCCGAAAGCCTCATCACATTTCTGGCCTGCGGACTGTTTTCCGGCGTGGGAGAGGCGACCGCCAAAGCCATCGTTAAAATGTTCGGCGAAGAGACTCCCGACGTCATTTTAAATGAACCCGAGCGGCTCAGCGCTGTGCGCGGGATCTCATCCAAAAAGGCGGAAGGGATCGCCGAAACGTTCAGGGAATATTACAACGTATCCGAAACGCTAAAATTTTTCGCAGATCTGGGAATCTCCACAAAAGTGGCGCTGGCTGTATACGGCAAATATGGCGTCAACTCTGTAAATGTCACCTGCCGCAATCCGTATATGCTCATTGACGAAGTGCCTCAGGTGGGCTTCAAGACCGCGGACCGGATCGCCGTGGGCATCGGGGTCAATCAGAACTCCGGCAGCCGCGTATGTGCGTTTATAAAATACTATCTCGGTGCACAGCTGGGGTTCGGCAATGTGTGCTATCCGGCGGACAAGCTGCTGGATTCGGTGGCATATGAACTGTCGGTCGACCGGGAAACGGCGGAAGAGGCGCTGAACAGCCTTATTGCCGCCGGGGACTGCACGCTGTACGGACAGCAGACGCCGTTGACCGCGCAAGACGCCGGGGCGGAGAAGGACGGGCGGAGAGAGCCGCTGGTGTTTCTGGATTTCATTGCCCGCTGCGAAGAAGAGATCGCATTTTCGCTGATACGCCTGTCGGAATACACGGAGACCGCCGGAAATGCGTTTGGACCGTTCTTAAAGCGATTCAACGAAGATACAGGCATCGAATTGAACCCCGACCAGGAAAACGCCGTAAAAGCCGCGGTAGAGCACGGATTCGCGGTTATCACCGGCGGACCCGGCACCGGAAAGACCACGATCATCAAGGCGGTGTACAGATATCTGTCACTGACCGGTCTGAAATGCGTGCTCGCGGCGCCCACCGGCCGCGCCGCCAAAAGAATGTCGGAAGCGGTAGGAATCGAAGCAAAGACCATCCACCGGCTGCTGGAGTACGCCGCGTTCGGCGGCACGGAAATGTCGGATACGGAACTCGGCGAAGAACGCCGGCTGAAATTCAACCGCAACGAATCCAACCCGCTGGACGCCGACGTGATAATCATTGACGAAGCGTCGATGCTGGACACGCTGCTGGCATACCACATGCTGAAGGCCCTCAAGCCCGGAACGCGGCTGATAATGCTGGGGGACAAAGACCAGCTGCCCTCCGTGGGACCGGGCAATATCCTGAAAGATATCATTGCCTCCGGCCGCTTCACGGTGGTGACGCTGTCATATATCTACCGCCAGGCGGACGAGAGCCTGATCTCCCTCAACGCGCAGCGGATCAACAACGGCGAACTGCCCGAAATGAACCGCAGGAACAGGGATTTCTTCATGGTGGACGTCGCCGACCCCGCGGAAGTGCCCGGCGTGCTGTCGGACGTGGTGGTGCGCCGGCTGCCGAAAGCGTACGGTATCGATCCCGTAAAAGATATACAGGTGCTGATACCCGGCAAAAAAGGCGAATGCGGCGTGGAAGCCGTGAACCCCATGCTGCAGTCGCAGCTGAATCCCAAAACGCGCGGCACGGAAGAACTCGTATTCGGCGAGACCGTATTCCGTGAAAACGACCGGGTGATGCAGATCAAAAACGACTACGAGATCGAATGGCGCAGCATCACCGATCTGGGAATAGAAGGCAAGGGGATATTCAACGGCGAAATGGGGCGGATATCCGCCATCGACCGGTCGGAACGCGTGCTCACGGTACTGTTCGACGAAGAGCGGGAGGCGGAGTACCCCTTTGAACTGCTGAACGAGCTGGAACTTTGCTACGCCATCACCGTGCATAAGAGCCAGGGCAGTGAGTTCGACTACTGTGTGATACCGCTCTCGGGAATACCCGCCCGGCTGTGTACGCGCAACATACTTTACACCGCGGTGACCCGGGCGCGGCGCATGGTGGTGCTGGTGGGCGACCGGCGCTACATTCGGTATATGGTGGGCAACAACACCGAGGAGAAACGCTTCACCTGCCTGGCGGAGCGGCTCAGAGGCGGCAACGGATCCGTTTACGGAGGCGGACAATGAGGACATCCGAATTTATCTCGAAGCTGTTCTTTCCGCGTAAGTGCCCGTTCTGCGGCAGAGTGCTCCGCGCCGGCGCCGAGTATATCTGCGCCGCGTGCGCGGACACCGTCTTTATGTACACCAGAGCGGACGCGCTGCCCCACGAGGCGCTGGAAAAAGTGCTGAGATTATATGTGCCGTTAAGATATACCGGCGCGGCCAAAGACGCCATGCTGCGGTTCAAGTTCGGCGGCGAGCGCTGGATATTCGAGCCCTTCGCCAGACTGCTCCACCGGTATCTGGCGGTCAACGGCGGGTACGCCGACGTTGACCTCATCACCTGCGTGCCTATAAGCGCGAATCGGTTCGCCGGGCGCGGGTATAATCAGAGCGAACTGGTGGCGCGGAGACTGTCCGAACTTTCCGGAATACCCTTCAGGGCGCTGCTCGTGCGCCGCACCGGAACAGGTTCCTTCACCAGTTCGGAAAACTACGCCGGACGCGCGGCGGAGAAACGGTTCCTGTACGGGGCGGACGCGCCGGAGCTCAAAGCCTTGCGAGTGCTATTGGTGGATGACATATTCACCACCGGATCCACGCTGAACGAGTGTGCCGGTATCCTGCTGGAGCACGGCGCGGGTTACGTTAACGCCGCGTGCATGATGAGCGGCCGGCAGGATATCTACGACGTTTCCCGCGAGGAAAGCGCGTGACGGAGGAAAAGCATGATATTGTTTTCGTGTAAAAATATGCAGATGGCTTTCGGCGGCGACGTCATTCTCGACGGCGTCAATCTTTCCGTCAACGAAGGCGACCGCATCGGCATCATCGGCAGCAACGGCGCGGGCAAAACCACGCTGGTGCGCATTTTTACCGGGGAATACCTGCCGTCGCAGGGCGACTGCTTTATACATTCCGCGGTGCACGGCTCGCTGGGCTACCTGCGGCAGGACTCGGGTCTGGACTCGGATCTGTCCGTGTACGATGAATTTATGCTGCCGTACGCCGGTCTGAAAGCGCTGGAGCAGGAGATCGCCGATACGGAGGCAAAACTGATAAAATACGGCGACGGCGCCGCCACGGGGCACGTGCTCTCGGGGAAACTGGCCTCGCTGTACGAGCGGTACACCGACGGCGGCGGGCTCACATACGAAAGCCGCGTGCGCAGCGTATTAAAAGGACTGGGCTTTCCCGAAGAGTCGCTGGGGCTTAAGATCTCATCGCTCTCCGGCGGCCAGAAAACGCGGCTGGCGCTGGGCAAACTGCTGCTCACAAAGCCTAAAATACTGATACTGGACGAACCGACCAACCATCTGGACGAGGAATCCTGCCTGTGGCTGGAAGGCGAGCTCAAGGCATACACCGGTACGCTCCTGGTGATCTCCCACGACCGGGCGTTTCTGGACAGCGTAACGTCGCGTACGCTGCTGATCGAAAACGCGGGCGCGTTCATGTACAACGCGCCGTACTCAAAATACGTGGAGCTTCGCCGCGCCGACGTGGAATACCAGCGCCGGTGCTATATACAGCAGCAGAAAGAGATCGCCCGCATAAACGCGTTTATAGAAAACCAGCGCAAGTGGAACCGGGAGCGAAATATTATTGCCGCCGAGAGCCGCATGAAGTACCTCGACCGGATGGAGATTATCGATAAGCCCGCGGGTCCGGAGGAACCGCCCGCTATCAGTTTCGACATCGACGTCCCGGGCGGCAACGACGTTCTGGACGTCCGCTCCCTGGGCTTCGCGTTTCCGGGCCGCACGCTGTTCCAAAACGTCAGTTTCGAGGTCCACAGAGGCGAGCGCGTATTCATCACCGGCCCCAACGGTTCCGGCAAGACCACGTTCCTGCGCGTCATCGCGGGAAAACTCGCGGAAGCGGAGCGTCAATATGTTTCCGGTACGTTCCGCATCGGCATCAATACCGGCTTCTCGTATTATTCCCAGGACCTTTCCGACGTGAGCGGCGAAGGCAACGTATTCGACGCGCTGTACGACCGGGTCAACGGCGGCAAGCCCGC
This sequence comes from uncultured Ruminococcus sp., assembly GCA_902782885.1. Classification (GTDB taxonomy): domain Bacteria; phylum Bacillota; class Clostridia; order UBA1212; family UBA1255; genus UBA1255. The sequence continues at coordinate 7,693 of CACZOW010000200.1, forward strand.
CGCGCTGCTGGTCCCGCCGGTGAAGCTCCGAAACAGCCTGGCGGCAATGGGCTTCCGCGGTTCGGATGTCTTCAAAGAACTGTCGGAACTGTCCGGCGGCGAAAAATCCCGGCTGCAGCTGCTTATGATCAGCTATGAACGGCGCCCGCTGCTGATACTGGACGAGCCCACCAACCACCTGGACATCGGCTCCCGGGAAGTGCTCGAAGAGGCATTGTCCAAATTTAAAGGCACGCTGATCGCGGTTTCCCACGACCGGTATTTCCGCACCCGGCTGGCAACGCGTACCGTCGACATTTCGGAGTTTGCCCCCGCGTCTGCGCCGGCGGAGACCGGCAGTCCGGAGCGCGGCGGCTCCGGCGGCGAAGAATTCCGCCGCCAGAAGGAAAAACGATCCGCCATAGGCAAACTCAGGACCGAGCTTAAGCGCGCGGAGGAACGGCTCGGAACGCTGGAACGCGAAAACGCCGAGACCGAGGCGGCGCTGGCGGATCCGCAGAACAGCAGCGATTATGAAAAACTCAGCGAGCTCTATGAACGCAAACAGAACGCGGAGAGCGAGATGCTTTCACTGATGGAGCGCATCGAAGCGCTGGAGCACGAACTCGAGGCGGCCGGCGCGTGAGTTTCGCGTTGAAAAACAGACCGGAATATGATATAACATAGGCGGAGGGAAAATCATTGAAAACCGTATTGACAGATCTTGATACCGGCGACGTTTCGGTGCTTTTCGGGCAGAACGACGAGAACCTTGCGGTGATCGCCGACGCGTTCGGCGTTGACGTTTCGCAAAACGCGGAAGGGCAGCTGATGCTTTCGAATCAGGGCTTTGACCGGGACGCCGAGGACAATCTCAAAAACGCCGAAGCGGTGCTGCGCCGGATGGTTAAGCTCGCCGCGGACAACGAGACCGTGAACAAACGGCTCACCGCTTATCTGTGCGACCTGGTCTCGGAGAACGGCATCCAGTCCGTCAACCAGTACACGGCGGACGGCATTTGCGTCACCGCGAAAGGGCGTCCCATCAAGGCCAAGACCCTGGGACAGTCGGAATATGTGGAATCGATCAAAAAGAACATGATCACCTTCGGCATCGGCCCCGCGGGCACCGGCAAAACGTACCTGGCTGTGGCGATGGCCGTGTCCGCGTTTCGCAGGAACGAAGTATCGCGGATCATATTGACCCGGCCGGCGGTGGAGGCGGGAGAGAAACTCGGCTTCCTGCCCGGCGACCTGCAGAGCAAAGTTGACCCGTACCTGCGTCCGCTGTACGACGCGCTGTATGATATAATGGGCATCGACGCATACCAGCGCAACGTGGAGCGCGGGGCTATCGAGATCGCGCCTCTTGCGTATATGCGCGGCCGCACGCTGGACAATTCGTTCATAATTCTGGACGAAGCACAGAACACTACGCCGGAGCAGCTCAAGATGTTTCTGACGCGCATCGGTCAATATTCGAGAGCCGTGGTCACCGGAGACGTGACGCAGATCGACCTGCCCCGGGACAAGACCTCGGGCCTTCCGGGGATCCAGAAGATCCTGGGCGATATCGAAGAGATCGGATTCATCAATCTGACCGGGCGCGACGTGGTGCGCTGCCAGCTGGTACAGAAGATCATCAAGGCATACGAAAAACACGAGAAGCGCTGACGTACGGCGCATGCGGGATGATAAAATGAAGAAACTGAGATTTAAATGCACCTTCGCGTTCGAAAAACGCAGGCTGATGGAAAAGGAAGAAAAGGCCCGGTTGCTGAGCACCGTCTCCGACGTATTCGCGGCATCGTGCGGTGAAACGTACAGCGAGCTCGACGCGGAATGCCGGAGGCTGGATTGCCGCGGCGCCGAGATCTGCGTCACATTCACCGATGACGAGGGAATAAGGGAATATAACCGGGAATACCGGGAGATCGATCGCGCCACCGACGTACTGTCTTTCCCGAACCTTGCCTTTAAGGACGGGCGCGGCACGGCGGATATTTCGGACGTTGACCCCGGGACCGGCCTTGTATTTCTCGGAGACATGGTGATCTCACTGCCCCGGGCGCGGGCGCAGGCGGCGGAATACGGCCACAGCCTCCGGCGCGAGCTGGGCTTTTTAACGGCGCACTCGGCGCTGCACATGCTGGGGTACGACCACATGGAAGCAAACGAAGCGGAACGCATGGAAAAGCTTGCCGAACAGATACTGGGCGGGCTGGGAATAACGAGAGACGCGGATTGACCGCGCGGGAGGCAGTTTTATGGCGCACAAGACCGGAATGGTAACGGTGATAGGCAGACCGAATGTGGGCAAATCCACGCTGATCAACGCACTCGTGGGGGAGAAGATCGCCATCACTTCGCCGCGTCCGCAGACCACCAGGAACAATATGCGGGCAATACTCAGCACCGAAGACTATCAGCTTATTTTCATCGACACGCCCGGCATCCATTCGCCCAAAAACAAACTGGGGGAAATGATGACCGAAGCGGCGCGCAAAACACTTTCCGAAGTGGATGTGATCCTGTATATCTGCGACAGCACCGACCGCACGCTGCTCTCCGCGGACCGCAGGATCATCGAACTGATCCGTCAGGCGGCCAAACCGACGGTACTGCTGCTCAACAAAATTGACGCCATACCGAAGGAAGCGCTGCTGGAGCGGATCAGCACCCTCAGCGGAGAATATGATTTTGCCGAAATAATACCCGTATCCGCACTGAAAAAAGACGGGCTGGATATTGTCATCGACGCCCTGGTGAAGCTGATCCCCGAAGGCCCCGCGCTGTACGACGAAGAGTACGTGACCGATACGTCCGTGCGGGATATTGCCTCCGAGATAATACGCGAAAAAGTGCTGCTTTACACCAAAGACGAAGTGCCTCACGGCACCGGCGTGGAGATCGTGCGGTTCATAGAAGGCGAAGCGCGGCAGGCAACGCACATCGACGCCACGATATATTGTGAAAAGGACAGCCACAAGGCGATAATCCTGGGCAAGGGCGGCGCGATGCTGGGCAAGATCGGCACCGCGGCGCGCAGGGATATCGAGAAACTGATCGGTGGTCCGGCGGACCTCAAGCTGTGGGTCAAAGTGCGCGAGAACTGGCGCAATAATAACGGCTTCCTGCACGATCAGGGCTTCGGCGGGGATTGACGGCGCCGATGGAGAAGTATTTCACCGTCAACGCCGTTGTGCTCAAATACAGCGACTTTTCGGAGTCCAGCCGTATCCTGACGCTGCTGTCGGCGGAGTACGGCATCCTGCGCGTATCGGCCAAAGCGGTGAAACGCAAAGGCAGTCTGAACCTGCCCGCGGCGCAATTGTACGCGTTCTGCAAATACGAACTTTGCCGCGGCAAAAACGATATACACACGCTGGTGAGCGGCGAACCGGTGGAAACGTTCTACGCGCTTGCGGAGGATATCGACCGCTTCACCGCGGCGGGAGATCTGACTTCGCTGGTGCTCCGCACCGCAACGGCGGACCAGCCCGCGCCGGATCTGCTGCGGCTCTACCTGAACACGCTGTTCGTACTGAGCTACGGCGACAAACCGCCCGAACTGGTGAAGACCGTTTTTACGCTGAGGCTGTTCCGGGAACTGGGCTTCCTGCCCGGCGCGGAAGGCGTGCGCGCGATGTATCTTCCCGAAAGCGGCCCTGAAACACAGGCGGCGCTCACTCATATACTCGAGTGCGATCTGAAAAAGCTGTACGGTTTTCGTATCTCAAATGATCTCGCAAAGCGGCTCGCGGGCGTTGCCGACCGGATCAGACAGGAGGAATCATAATGTATTTTATAGTTGTGTGCGACAGTTTCGGCATTGGCGCCGATCCGGAAGCGGCGCAGTACGGCGACGCAGGGTCGAATACGGCGTTGTCCGCCTCGAACGGCGTAAACGGGACCAGATGGCGCTTTCTGGAACGGCTGGGTCTGGGCAACGCGTACGCTCTGGTCAACGACGGCCGCCTGCCCTCAGCGCGTCCCGCCCGGTATCCGCTCGCGTATTTCGCCGCGCTCCATAAAACCGCGCCCGGCAAGGACACGCAGACCGGACACTGGGAACTGGCGGGCATGAAAGTGGACATCCAGCTGGTGCAGATGCCGCCGGAATATCCTTCTTTCAGCGCCGAAATGATGGCAATGCTCAAAGCGGAGACCGGATACGAGTTCATCGGCAATTACGCCGCCTCCGGGACCGTGATAATCGAGGAGCTGGGCGACGAACATATCCGCACGGGCAAGCCCATCATATACACATCCGCGGATTCCGTGATGCAGATCGCCTGCCATACGGACGTGATCCCGCTGGAAAAACTGTATGAGATCTGCCGCGGCGCGCGCAAAGTTTGCGATAAATACGGCATCGGCCGGGTCATCGCACGGCCCTTCACCTGGGCGCCGGAAGGCAGCAAAAACCGCTTCTTAAGAACGCTGGACCGCCGGGACTTCGGCATCGCGCTCCCGGGAGAGTCATATTTTACCACCGAATTCAAGGCGCTGGGTCTCGGGCGCGTTGCCGTCGGCAAGATCGGCGACATATTCAACGAGACCGAGTTTGAATATTCATATCACGATAAGGGCAACGACCAGTGCCTCTCCCGAATGACGCAGATCGTGACCCGGGCGGGGGACGATATTCCCGAAAACAGCGTGGTGTTCGTCAATCTGGTTGACACGGATACGCTGTACGGCCACCGCCGCGACTGCGAGGGCTACGGCCGCGAGGTGCGGCGCGTGTCCCGCTATCTGGAAGGATTCTGCGGGCTGATGAAGGACAACGACGTATTGTACTTCACCGCAGACCACGGCTGCGACCCCGGATTTAAAGGCACAGACCATACGCGGGAATACGTGCCCGCGCTGACATATGTTAAGGCGGAGTACGCGGGGGCGAACGCGGAAAAACGGCTGCCCGCGGCGGAGCGGAACCTCGGCATTGCCGACGGATTCGACTGGATCGCAAAAGATATTGTCCGGCGCGAACGGGAACGGACGGCAAAGCGCGCGTGAATCATAACGCGGCATACAGAAAGGCGGTACGGTATGGTAGAGTATTATCCCACCAGAGTATCTAAGATGGCCAAGGGGGACAACGTCTCCGGCTACTTCTATCTCAAAACTTCAGAGATCCGCACGTCCAACCAGAACAGCCGCTATATGGATATGACGTTCTGCGACAAGACCGGCGAGATCAACGCCAAGATGTGGAACGCGGGCGACGGCGATGAGATACTTTTCCGCGCCGGGACCATTGTTTACGCGGAATGTCTGGTCAAGGAATTCCAGGGTTCGCTGCAGCTCAGAGTGGATACGATGCGGCGGACGTATGAATCGGAGGAGACCGATATCTCCGAACTGGTGCCGTCCGCGCCGGAAAAACCGGAAGTAATGTTCGAAATGATCTCGCGGGTCGCGGAAGCGATCGGCGACGCGGATCTGAAAAAGCTGACGCTGTATTTTCTGGAAAAGTACCGGACGGAATTGCTGGTGTATCCCGCCGCGAAATCCTTCCACCACTCGGTGCGGTCCGGGCTCCTGTATCATGTGTATACGATGCTGAAAGGCGCGCGGCACTACACGGAGCTCTACCCGAAACTGAACGGCGATCTGCTGTTCACCGGCGTCATACTGCACGATATCGGCAAGATCCGCGAGATGGAGCTGATGGATTGCGGTCTGGTGTCGGGGTATTCCGTGGAAGGTCAGCTGCTGGGCCATATCACGCTGGGTACCGGCATGGTGGAAGTTGCCGCCGCGGAGCTCAAAACGCCGCGGGAAAAGGCGGTGCTGGTGGAACATATGATATTGTCCCACCACTACGAGCCGGAGTACGGCAGCCCGAAAAAGCCCGCGTTCCCGGAGGCGGAGATACTGCATTATCTGGATATCGTCGATTCGCGCATGTACGACATGGAACTGGCGCTGGCGTCAACGAAACCCGGCGCGTTCAGCGAGAAGATCAACTCGCTGGACAAACGCATCGTGCTTAAAACGGAGCTGTAACTATGCTGAGAGTCATCATCGGAAGAGCCAAAACAGGTAAGAGCGAGATCTGCTCGCGGGAGTTTGCGGCCGCGGCGGCCTCCGGCGCGGAGAACGGCGTGTATTATATCGTGCCCGAGCAGTTTGCCGTGGAGGCGGAACACCGCATCCTGTCTCTCGACGTGATGAAGGGTAAGTCACTTTTCGAAGCGGAGGTGCTCTCTTTCAAGCGGCTGATACACCGCATACTGAGCCGGCTGGGCGGCGGGAGCGGTAAAGTGCTGTCGCGTTCCGGGCGGGCAATGCTGCTGATCTCGTCGCTGTCAACGCTCTCCGGGGACCTCGAATGGTTCAAAGACATGCAGGGGAAGCCGTCAATGGTGCTCGCGCTCCTGAAACTGATCGACGAACTTGAAACGTACAATTCCGACCGGACGGTGCTGGAACAGAAACTCACGGCGCTGGCCGACCCCGAAAATAATAGCGCATCCCCAAAATACAAAGACCTGCTCCTGATCTACCGCGAATACAGCCGCCGCGTGCGCGAGGCGTATACGTCCGCGGGAGACGCCTGCGAAAACGCCTGCAGCAAAGCCGAAGAATACGGTTTCTTCAAAGGCGCACGTATCTGGATCGACGAGTTTACCGGGTTTACCGATCCCGAGCTGAACCTGATCGACTGCATGCTCAGAAGCGGTGCGGAAGTGACCGTGACCCTGTGCACGTCCCGGGAAGGGGAACCGGTATTTAAAGCGATCGACCGTACGCTGGAAAACTTATTGAAGCGTGCTTCCGACTCAAAGACCGGCTATAAAGTGGTGAACGCGGAGGAATTGCTGACGGCGGAAACGCGGTCCCGGCGGGCGAAAACACTTGAAGCGCTGGAACGCCGGTATACCAAATACGTATCTGCCGCGATACCCGAGACCGAACTCAGCGCCTCCGAAGTCAATAATTGTATCCGCATGGTAAAAGCCCGCGACAATTACAGCGAGCTCAAAGCGGCCGCCGGCTATGTCCGCGAGCTGCACGACGAAGGCTTTCCGTACGGCAGTATAGTGATCGCGGTGCGCAATATAAACGATTATTCTGCCTGCGCCGGTCCGGTGTTCTCCGCGGCGGGGATCCCGTTTTATGTGGATGACATGCATTCCGTGGCGAGCGATCCGGTGATATTGACGCTGCTCGGCCTGCTGGATCTGGTCATATTCGACATGGCGCGGGAAGACGCCGCGGCGCTTTTGAAGACCGGCATGATAATTGACGACCGCGAACGTGTCGACGAGCTGGACAATATAATGCTTGCCCGCAATCTGCACGGCTCCGGCGCGTTTGCGCGTTTTAAGGATGACGGCAAGACCGAATTTCAGAAGCTGTACGGGATCTGTAAAGAGACCGAAACCGCGTTCAGAAAGGCGGCAACAGTCGCCGAAGCAGTGGAAAGTCTCCGCCGGGTACTCGTTTCACTCGACCTGGAATCCCGGGCAAACCGGCTGGCGGACGAACTCAGGCAGAGCTCCGCACCGGAAAAATCGGATGAACTGTCCCGCATCTGGAATATCATTGTGGACCTCCTGGAACAGATAAAAACGCTGCTGGGCGATGAGCCTGCCCGGGGCGCCGCGGACAGAAATGCGCGCGCCACCGCCGCTCAGTTAAAAGCGTACATAGAGACCGGCTTTGCGGGTCTGGAGATCGGCTTTATCCCGCAGGATCGGGATACGGTCCGGATGATCGGCGCCGGCAGGTCGCGCCCGGGCAATCCGCGCGCCCTTTTGCTGCTGGGCGGCAACGAAGGCGTGATGCCCGCCAACATCACTTCCGGCGGGATCGTACGGGATTCCGAGCGCGATTTGATGATCGACGCGGGAATAGGTCTCGCGGACGACAGCCTGCTCCGTGCGTACAAGGAACTCTATATGGTCTATTCTGTGCTGTTCGCGCCCTCGGAAAGGCTGTATGTTTCATACGCGCTGAAGAACGCCGACGGTGACGAGGCCGAGCCCTCCGCCGCCGTAGTGAAAAAGCTGGAGAAGATCCTGCCCGCTTTGAAGACAGAAGAATACAGCGCGAAGGCTCCTGCGCCGAACGGTACCGATATTTTTTCGCTTCCGGCGGGCAACGCCAGATTTTTCATCGACAAAGCTCTCGCGGAGGAGCTCTTCCGGCCGGAGCACGATATGTACCTGAGCATTTCCCAGATCGAGTCCTACAACAAATGTCCGCTGGCATATTTTCTGGAAAGGAAGCTGAACATCGCCGAACGGGAAGAGTGTGAACTTGAGTCCAACACCCTGGGTTCGGTGGTGCATGAGGTACTGGAGAAATGCGGCGCGGATCTCTCAAAAGAAGTTTCCGGGAAGCCGGAAGCGGAGCTTGAACCGTACTCCAAAAGTCTGGTGGATGCCCATTTCGACAATGCGGTCAAAGGCAACTGCAAAGGCATGGATCAGTACTATTCACCGAAGGACAAACTGATCATTGACCGTCTGAAAGGCTTTTGCGGGGAAGTGGTGCTGGCAATTGCCCGCCAGCAATACGGCATCACGCATTCGACGTCCGGAACCGGTCAATACAGCCCGATCGCCTTTGAATACTCTTTCGGAACGGAAAACGACGACCTGCCCGCGCCGGAAGTTAAGATCGGCGACAATGCTTCAGACGTGGTGAAACTGAAGGGCAAGATCGACCGGCTCGACGCCTTCAGCGACGGGACGAGGTATTATATAAACATTATCGACTACAAGTCCTCGAAGAAGAGCCTCAACGAAAAAGATCTAAGAAACGGCGTCAACATCCAGCTCCTCGTGTATCTCAAAGCGACGACCGGCACCAAAGAGGCCAGGGAAGTGATCGCCGGACTGATCAACGACAATAATTCCGTATTCAGGCCGGAAGAACCGGTCTCTGAAGGCGATATCGAGCCTGCAGCCTGCCTGTATCTGGTATATGATGACGCCATAAAATCGGAATCCAGCGAATCTAAGCAGGAACCGTACTCAATGACCGGAATACTGATCACCGGGAGCGTGGACGCGGCCAATACGCTCAATTCGAAAGACAAGCAAAATGTTATCTGTGCGGGGAAAAACGACCGCCTTGACAGCGAAACGTTTGACAAATATACGGAGATCACGGAACACACTATCCGGAATACGGCGCAGGATATGCTTGACGGCAAATTCGGCGCCCGTCCGAAGTCTTACACCGGCAAAAACGGATCCGAACGTAATTGCGTTTTCTGCCCCTTCAGCGCAGTGTGCGGCATCGAACCGGCAGCGGCGGAAAAGCAGAATTGATGCGAGGCCCTCAAGCCTCATTTGCCCAAGTAAAGAGCTTCGCATTGCTTTTTCGCTTTAAATGTGATAAAATCAAAAAAAGGCAGTAATTGCCCGGGTCTGTAATTGGAAGCGTGTGTAGTATCGACCCGGATTGCCTTATTATTATTTGTAAGGAGAAAAAGTGATGTTGAACAGCCGTGAAGTGGTAGAAGCGGCCATCAGAGTGGCGCTGACGAAGGATAGGGAAGAAGAAAAACAGCTGTGCGCCAAATACCGGCAGGAAGATATTTCCGCCGCGGGCGTAGATTTTGGAGGAGAGTACATCACGTCGATCACTAAAATAATCGAGAGGGCGATCGTTGCCGCCAAGCGCGAAGGCCTGATCAGTGAATCGCACACGGAGGAAGGCGCCGTCGCAGGCGCGGCCCGGGAAGCGGTATCGCAGATCATGACCAAAGCGATCGGCCTGAATGTAGGCGGAAAGATCGGGATCGCCCGGTTCGGACCGCACGTCAGCGTATGCCTGTTCTTCGGGATCGGCATGCTGCATCTTAACGAGATGGCCATCGGCCTGGGCCACCGTGTCATCTGAGTTCTCAGGGGGGATCTGAATTGAGTCAGCATTACAGTATAGCGATCGACGGTCCGTCGGGTGCCGGCAAAAGCACCATCGCCAAGGCGATCGCACGGGATATGAAATACCTGTATCTGGATACGGGGGCAATGTACCGCGCCTTCGGACTGTACGCAATAAAAAACGGCGTTGACTTCTCCGGCGAGTGGTCAAACAAACGCAATGAAAAACGTCTGATCGCGCTGCTGACAGATTTTGATCTTGACGTAAGATATGTTGACGGCGTCCAGCGCGTATTCGTGGGCGGCGAAGATTACACCGATTTCATCCGCACCAACGAAGTATCCAAAGCGGCTTCCGCGGTAGCGGTAGTCTCCGCGGTGCGGCTGAAAATGGTCGAACTGCAGCGCCGGATCGCAGCCGGTGCGAACGTGGTCATGGACGGCCGCGACGTCGGAACGTATGTGTTGCCCAACGCCGCGGTAAAAGTGTTTGTCACCGCGTCCCCGCTGGCGCGCGCCAAGCGCCGCTTCAAAGAGCTGCAGGAAAAAGGCGATAATTCCCACACTTTCGAACAGGTCTACTCCGATATGATCGAGCGGGATAAAAACGATTCATCCCGCGCGTTTGCGCCGTTGTCCCGGGCGGACGACGCCGCGCTGCTGGATACCACCGACCTGAACCTGGAAGAATCCATCGCGGCGGTGCAGAATATAGTGCTTTCAAAACTGGGCCTCTCCTGAAAGGAACAGCGTATGTGGTTTTTAAGACTGATCTGTCGTTTTATTTTCCGCGTATTCGTACCCACTAAAGTGTTTTATCCGGAGCGCATGCCCGAAAGCGGGGCGTGCGTCGTTGCCTCCAACCACGAGACCATGCTGGACATGTTCATGATCGGTTACCGGATCCGGCGCAAGGTCAAATGGCTGGCTAAACAGTCGCTGTTCAAGTTTAAACCTTTCGGCTGGCTGCTGAAAAAATGCGGCGCTTTCCCGGTGAAGCGGGACAACCGTGACGTTGCCGCCGTGACCCACTGCCTGGAACTGCTCCATGAGGGTGAGGCGATAGGCATCTTTCCGCAGGGGACCCGCTCCAAAGGCCGCGGCCTCAGCCTGACGCCCAAGACCGGCTTTTTGCGGATGGCGGTGCTCTCCGGCGCGCCCGTGGTGCCGGTGGCGATCTGGGGCAAGATCCGCCTGTTCGGTAAAGTATACGTCAAATTCGGCGAACCGATCCCGGCGGAGCAGCTGATCGATCCGGAGAAAGCTGAGGACAAAGCGGCGCAGCATGAAGCTGCGGAAGCGTACATGCGGCGCGTGTATGCCATGATGGAAGTGACCGAGGCGGACAAGGCCAGTCTGAAGAAAAAGAAGCGGAGCAAAAAATGAAGATCGTAAAAGCTGAAACCGCGGGCTTCTGTTTCGGCGTGGATCAGGCGGTCAATATGGCGTTCGCTGCTTTGCGTAAAGCCGGTGAGGAACACGGCGGGCGCAAAGTTTTTTCGTTCGGAGAACTGATCCATAACAAAGCGGTGATCGACCGGCTCGAAGCGGAAGGCCTCAGAGTCGCGGATAATATTGACGACCTGGAGCGGATGCTCGGCGAGACCGAAGGCGGGGCGGTCAACGCCAGCGTGCTGATCCGCGCGCACGGCGTCGGTCCCGAAGTGTACGAACGGATCGCCGCCACGGGCGCGGAGATCATTGACGCCACGTGCCCGTTCGTGGAAAAAATACACCGGCTGGCGCGGCAATGCAGCGAAGCGGGAAAGCACGTCGTCATCATCGGTAATCCCGCTCATCCGGAAGTGATCGGCATCAAAAACTGGTGCCGCGGCGGCTGTTTCGTATCGGACGATCCGGACGAAGCGCTCGCGCATATCCGCGATTTTCTCTCCGCGAATCCTTCCGAAACGGTCTCGGTACTCGAACAGACCACTTTTTCTGAAAGAAAATACGAAATTTTTGCCGAAAATGCAAAAAAAACCTTTGACAAAGTTGAAATTTTTGGTACAATATGCAGTGCGACTTCAAGGAGGCAGCTGGAAACGGCGCGTATCGCCTCGGAAGCGGACATGATGGTGATCGTCGGAGACCGGACCAGTTCCAACACCGGAAAGCTCTACGACATATCCCGGGGGATCTGCGGAAGGACGGTATGGGTCGAAAATGCAGCGGAATTGCCGGCGGAGGAGTTGCGACACATTTCTTTTGTTGGGGTGACAGCCGGAGCATCGACGCCCGACTGGATCATCAGGGAGGTTATTAATAACATGAGTGAAATCGACAAGATCGAAGCAGCGGTAGAAAATATCGCCGAGACTGGGGAAGCAGCGGTTTCTGAAGCAACAGCCGTTGCCGAGGAGACTGTAAGCGCTGTGGAAAACGCGCAGGCTGCTGCAGAAGAAGTTACCGAAGCTGTTAAGGCTGAGGTAGAAGAAGTTGCCGACAAGGCTGAAGAAGCTGTTGAAGCTGTTGAAGCCGAGGCAGAGAAAGTTGCGGAAACCGTCGAGGATGCCGACCAGGAGAACTTTGCTTCTATGCTGGAAGACTCTCTCAGCGCCGTCAGAAACGGCGACGTGGTCACCGGAACTATCAACAAGATTGATGACAAAGGCGTTTATGTCGACTTTGGCTTCAAGTACGAAGGCTTCATCGCTATCGATGAGTTCGCCGCGGTACCCGGACACGACGTACCCGAGCTCAAGATCGGCGACGAGGTGAAGGCGCAGGTCGTTAAGGTCAACGACAAGGATTGCGAAGTCATCCTTTCCAAGAGACGCCTGGACAACAAGAAGAACATGGAACTGCTGGAGAAATCCTTCACCGAGAAGACGCCGGTCACCGTAAAGGTCACCGAGGCGGTCAAGGGCGGCGTTGTTGCTTTCCTGGGCTCCATCCGCATCTTCATTCCCGCTTCCCAGCTGGCCGAGCGCTATGTGAGCGACATCAACCAGTTCGTGGGCAAGGAGATGGAAGTTGTCATCATCACCTTCGAAAAAGGCCCCAAAGGCCGCAACAAGATCCTGGGTTCCCGCAAAGAACTCCTTGTTGCCGAGAGAGCGAAGCTGGATGCGACCTTCTGGACCGATATGTACGTCGGCAAAGTGTGCAAGGGCAAGGTCAAGAGCCTTACTCCTTTCGGCGCGTTTGTTGACCTCGGCGGTTACGACGGCCTTATCCACCTGACCGAACTCTCCTGGGAGAAGATCCATCATCCGTCTGAAGTCGTCAGCGTGGGTGACGAGGTCGAAGTCAGAGTGCTCGAGTGCGATCCCGAGAAGAAGCGCATTTCTCTGGGCTACAGAAAGCCCGAGGACGATCCGTGGGCAGACGCCGAGGATCTGTATCAGGTAGGCGATATCCTGGAAGTTACCGTTGTCCGTTTCGTGAGCTTCGGCGTGTTCGTAAACATTGCCACCGGCGTGGACGGCCTGGTACACATTTCCCAGATCTCCAACCAGCGCATCACCAAAGCGGAAGATTGCCTCAAGATCGGTCAGAAAGTCATGGCCAAGATCATCGAGACCAATATTCCGGAGAAAAAGATCAATCTCTCCATCCGCGAAGTTCAGGCGTACGACCCCGAGCCGAAGCCTGAGGAGCTGGACGAGAACGGCAACCCGATCGTTCACGAAAAGCGCGAGCGCAGACGCAAGGACAAAGGCCCCAAGGGCGAGAAGAAGCCGAGAAGGAACGATGAAGAAGAGATCCACGGCGACGCTCCTACGTCCATGGGGACCTCTATCGGCGATATTCTCGCTTCCAAATTCGGTTCCATCGATCTGTCTGTGGACAACACCGATGCTTCCGAAGAGAAGAGCGAGTGATCCGACAATAATCCCGCTTCAGCAACGGAGACCGGCCGTCAGACGGTTGCTTGTCTGACCGGTCCGGTGTGTGCTGTGCAATCGATATGTTGAAAATAGGTAAAAACTGATTTCACTTATGCTTTGCAATAAGAAAGAAGCTGTTTAAGGCCCGGAATCGTAGGGCGTTGAACAGCTTCTTTTTTTATCTTATTGCGCTCACCGCTCAGCTTAATATATAATATCCGCGGAAATAACTCGTTTTACGGAGGTATCGGCATGGACAACAAGCAATGGTTTCGCGACGCGAAATTTGGGATGATGGTGCACTGGGGCCTGTATTCGCTGCTCGGCGGCGAATGGAAGGGCGAGCGCATGCAGCTGATCGGCGAGTGGGCGCAGCAATATTTTCGCATACCGGGGGAGGAGTACCGGAAATTGACCGCCGCGTTCAACCCGGTTTATTTTGACGCAGAAGAGTGGGTATTGCTGGCCAAGCGCGCCGGAATGAAATACATCGTCTTCACGTCGAAGCACCACGACGGATTCGCGATGTATCATTCGCGCGTTGACGCCTACAACATATACGACGCCACGCCCTTTAAACGCGATCCGGTGGCGGAACTTGCGGCGGCGTGCCGCAAACACGGACTAAAGCTGGGCCTGTACTACTCGCAGGATCTGGATTGGGCGCATCCTCACGGCGGCGGCTACACGCTGGGCAAGGTCTGGTGCGGCGATCAGGCGTACCTCACCAATAACTGGGATTTCCCGGACGACGCGCACAAAGATTATTCCATCTGCTTCCGCGAGAAGATCGTGCCGCAGGTGAAGGAGATACTCACCGGATACGGCGACCTGTGCCTGATTTGGTTTGACGTGCCGGTCACGCTTTCCGCTGAACAGACAGACGCACTCTACGACCTGGTCAAATTCTACCAGCCCGACTGTCTGGTCAATTCCCGCATCGGCAACGGCCGCGGCGACTACGATTCGGCGGGGGACAACGAGATCCCGAACTCAGATGCCGGCGCGCGCCTGCAGGAATCTCCCTGCACGCTGAACGACACCTGGGGCTACAAGTCCTTCGACAACAACTGGAAGACCGCCGACGAAGTCCTCGCGCTAAAGGCGCGCCTGAACGGCAAAAACATCAACTATCTGCTGAACGTTGGCCCCGACGCCCTGGGCCGCATTCCCGGTCCGTCCGTCAAGGTGCTGGAGGAAGTGGGCAGAAGACTGGGCGAATAATAAAACGATTATTAAACCGGATCCGCGATCTCATACGCTATCCGCGCCTTCGTGCCGCCGATCATGACGTTGCCGCGTTCGGAAAGACCGAGCTTTGAAAGCAAAGCCCGCATCACGTAATTGGCCGGATGCGTATCGATGCGCAGATGGCCGGAAGCGCGGGAGATCGCCCAGCGGAGGCAGAACGTGCCGATCCCTTTTTCGGAATGATCCGAGGCAATACGGTGGACAACGCCGTAGGGCGTTTCGCTCAGCCAGCTGCCGCCGGTAAGGCCGCGGTAATCGGGCTCGGGCTCCGGGCCGAAATCAAAAAAGAAAACGCCGACGATATTGCCGCCGGCAACGCAAACGCGCGGGGAGGCGCTGCCGTCTGATACGCAGACGAAGCTCTTCCCGCGCGTTATATCATCCAGGATGAGAGATTCAGGGGGCCAGTTGTCCGCGCCCCACTGGTCGGGATTGCCGTGCGCCGCCATAAAAACGCGAGCGC
>CACZOW010000201.1 GCA_902782885.1 uncultured Ruminococcus sp.
GATGAAAGCGGAAAAGCGTTACGAAAGATCGGCAGTGGCGGCGGCGGACATATTGCTGCCGGCGAAGGGCGTTGACCTTGAAAAGTTTGCGGTAGTTGCCTGCGACCAGTTCACACAGGACCGGGCGTACTGGCAGCGCATTTACGCGCAGGCGGAAGGCGTGCCGTCCGCGGCGTGGCTGATGCTGCCGGAAGCGTTTTTGGAGGACGGAGACACGGCGGAGCGCATTGACAACATAAACCGTACGATGCGGGAATACCTTGACGACGGCGTGTTCCGCGAATTCCCGCATTCGATGATCCTCACCCGCCGTACATTCCGCTCCGGCAGAACGCGCACGGGACTGGTGGCGGCGATCGACCTCGAGCAGTACGATTACCGCCCGGGTTCCGGTTCGCCCGTGCGGGCCACGGAGGCGACGGTCCTCTCCCGCATACCGCCCCGCGTTGCCATCCGCCGCGGCGCCGCGCTGGAAATGCCGCATATCCTGATACTGATCGACGACCCCGAACGCACGGTGATCGAACCGCTGGAAGCCGCGCTCACCGGATCGCGCCGGCCGGTGTACGACTTCGAGCTGAATGAAGGCGGCGGACATATTGACGGCTTTGTGCTGCGGGACAAACGCGCGCAGGCAAAGGTGCTGCGGGCAATACAAAAGCTCGGAGATCCCACGCTGTTCCGGCAGAAATACGGGGCCGGCGAGAGCACTCCGGTGCTGCAGCTGGCGGTGGGCGACGGCAATCACTCGCTGGCCACCGCCAAAGCGCTGTATGAAGAAACGCACAGCCCGTCGGCCCGCTACGCTCTGGCGGAGATCGTCAACATCCACTCCCCCGGCATTGAATTCGAACCCATACACCGCGTGCTCATGGGCGCTGCGCCGGAGCTGGTTAAGGCCGCCGCCAAAACCTGGTTCGACGAAGATCTGGTCATTTGTACGGGGGACAGACCCGTGTTCAAAAAAGCGAAGAAAGAATATCACAAGATAGATTTTGTAAACGGCAGCGAACGCGAGACCTGGTACGTTGCCAAAACACGGCATTTGCTGGCCGCGGGGGCAATAACCGAGTTCATTGACCGCTTCATTGCGGACAACCCGGCCGCGTCCGTTGACTACATTCACGGCGACAGCGAGGCCGAAGCGCTGGCAATGCAGCCGGGCAATACGGCATTCCTGTTGCCCCCGATGGCCAAGTCCGACCTGTTCCCCACCGTCATTAAATACGGCGCCCTGCCGCGCAAGACCTTCTCCATGGGCCACGCGGAGGAGAAGAGATATTATCTTGAGTGCAGAAAAATATGAACCTTTTTGAATAATTACCGTCTTTGCTGTTGGAAGCGGTCTGGCGGAGCGTCCGCGGCGGTCGGCTGAGCGTTTCCAAACGATGAACAAGGGGAAAAGGTTTTGACAGACAAGGATATTGTGGCATTGCTGAACGCGCGCGACGAAAAAGCGCTGGAAGCGATCGATCTTCAATTCGGAAATCAGCTCAGAGGCATCATACGCGGCATTGTCCGGGATGAGGAGGACGCGTCGGAATGTCTGAACGACGTGTACCTGAAAGTCTGGAACGCGATCCCGCCGGCCCGGCCGGACAATCTGAAAGCGTTCCTCAATACGGTCGCGCGCAATACGGCGCTGGACCGGTACGACGCAAAGCACCGGAAATCCGATATCCCCCGCGCCTCGCTGGTCTCGGCAGATGACGGCAACGCCGCCGAAGTCGCCGGCCCGGAACGCACCGATGAGGCGGTGGAGCAGAAATTGAAGGAAGAGCGGATACGCGCGCTGCTGATCGGGTACACCCGGAAATTGCCTCCGGGAGATCAGAAGATCTGTATTGCCCGCTTCTTTTACAACGCGAAGCTCCGGGAGATCGCCCGGCAATACGATATGCCTGTCGGAACCGTCAAATCCGCACTCAGCCGCATCAAAAAAGGCATGGCGGAGCTGTTACACAAAGAGGGTATCGACGATGACTGATAAAAAGATCCGTTCATATTTCAAAGACCTGCCGGAGGACCTGCAGGCGAAATGTCCGGAATTTGCAAATAAAAACGCCGGCGGGGCCGCGGGCAGCGCTCGCGGGAAGACCGGCACATCGAATCTGCGCGGCGCGCTGCTTGCCGGCGGGCTGGCGTTGGCCGGAGCATTGACCGCGGTGATATGTGTGATCGCGTTCAATAACAAGAAACCCGCGCCGTCCGAGCACGGCAGCGTATCCGTGATCTCGGAGACCGGTGATCCCGTGGGGGCAGCGACAGCAGTTGTCACCGAGCCGCCGTTGACCGCAGCACCGACGGAATCGACCGCCGCAGCGACAACGCCAACTGCAACGGCGACGGAATTGCCCGCCACGCCGGCACCCACGCCAACTGCCACGGCGACGGTCAACGTCACCCCCACCCCGGCGCCCACTGCTCCGCCGCCGGCAACACCGACGCCCCCCGACACCACGACGCCGCCTGCGTCAACTCCGACGCAGAAACCTACGCCCACGCCGGCACCCACGCAGCCCTACGACTATCCGGAAGTGCCGGGCTATTATGATTACCTTGACTATCCCGAACTATATGACAGAGA
>CACZOW010000202.1 GCA_902782885.1 uncultured Ruminococcus sp.
CCATTTGGCGGCCAGCGCGTTGTCCCCGCGGTGATCCGCAAGGCCCGCGTTGTCCCTGAGCCACGCGCCGAACCACACCGCCAGCTTTTCCGCTCCGGCAAGGTTCATATGCTGCCCCCGGTCAAACGTGTCCGTGCTGAGGTCCAGCCCCGTGGCGTTAAAGATCTCCGGCTCAAGGAAATTGACGTACATGAGCCCGTGCTTCTCCGCGTATTCGTCGATCTGCGCCTCCCACTCGTCATACCAGTACGGACTGATCGTAGGCGCCTTGATCAGCACCAGCTCGATGCCGTGCTTCTCGCACAGTACACGCATCTTCTCCAGGTAATCCCAGCACGTGTCCGCGAAATTATAATCCGCCAGCGGTTTGCCCCTGGGCGGGTTTTCCGGCGCCGGATCGACGTCAACGCGCATCACGTAGCCGTTGTGCGAGAGCTGCTTCGTGCCGAACATATACTTAAAGTCTTCCGCCTTCAGCTCGCCCCAGCGGGAGTGGAAACGGAGCAGCGGAAAAACGTAGCTCAGCAGTGACTCGTCGTCCATCATCGAGGCTCTGGCCGCGCGCAGCTTCACCGGGGACAATCTCATCCCGTCCAGCGCCAGCCGGTTGTACGCTTCGTTCTGTGGCTCGCCGTATTTCATGGACAATACGTTGAACACCACCACTTTCGGCGTCTCATACCGGAGCGCGTCTTCGATCATATAATAGGAGTGCCAGATCAGCTGCTGGGGACTGCCGCGCATGGCGGAAGTGATTCCGTACTCGGTCCACATTTTTACCGTGGAGAAGTTGGAATAAACTTCGCAGTCGCCGACGAACAGAACGTCATTGCCGCCCGCGTAGTCGTAATACTCTTTTACCAGCAGCCCTTCTTCGCTCGTGGAGATATATTTCGGCATCAGCATCCGCTGGAGCAGCCACAGAGAGAGCGCCAGCACCGCCAGTGCGCCGAACGCGATCAGCAGCCCTTTAAGCAGCTGCTTTCCGCCCGCTTTTTTAACACTCGTGTCTGTCCCCCCGTTCAAATCCGGCTCGCTCCTTTCCAGTAATTATCCGTCATTAGCCGCGTCAGAACTGTACATAAATGAATTGACCCGCGTCGTAGCCGATGCCGTACGCGCCGAACACCACGATCAGCAGCAAGATCAGAATAAACAGCGCGGCGCGTATTGCCGCCGGCCGCCTGATCAGCCGGTCGCGGATCTGCCCCTTGTTCTGCAGGATGCTGACCGCCAGCATTACGCCGCACGCCAGCAGCACCACGACGAAATCCTGCAGGTCAAGTCCCAGCTTCAGGAAACTGCCGTCGAACAGCCTGCCCCAGTTCCAGTGCGTGAATACCGTACCCACCTGCCGGAACGTCGCCGGCACGTCGCGGTACACGTCCAGCACGCGTATGAAGCCCATCAGCCAGAACGTGCGGAACATCTGAAAGACGTTGTACCCGCGCGTATTACTGAATTTAAACCGTTTGTGGAAGCGGCTGTACAGCGGCGCCAGCTCCTGCGACACGATGATCACCAGGCAGTTCAGCAGCCCCCATACGATGAAATTCCACGCCGCGCCGTGCCACAGACCGGTCACGAACCACACGATGATCGTGGAAAGATACACCGGCACGCGCTTGCCGACCGCCTGCCCCAGTTTGTCCCGGGACCACTTCGAGATCTTCAGCATGCGCGGGCTCACGGAGAGCGGATAGAAAATATAATCCCGGAACCAGGTGCCCATGGTGATGTGCCAGCGGCGCCAATACTCCGTAATGTTCAGCGAGAAGAACGGGCGGTCAAAGTTCTCCGCCACCTCGATGCCCAGCATCTGCGCCACGCCGATGGTGATGTCAATGCCGCCGGTGAAGTCCGCGTACAGCTGTATCGCGTAGAACAGCACCAGCGCCACCACGTAAACGCCTTTATATTTATCCGTATTGCCCGAAAGCTCCCGCACGGCCGTGATCAGCCGGTCCGCCACGATGACCTTTTTAAAATAGCCCCAAAGCACGCGCCAGGCGCCTTTGGCGATATTGTCCCAGTTGAACGCATGCGGTCCGTACAGCGTTTTGCCCAGTTCGTCGAAGCGGCTGATTGGTCCCTGCAGCAGCTGCGGGAAGAATGACACGAACAGCGCGAAACGCGCGGGATTCTTTTCCGGCGCGTACTTGCCGCGGTACACGTCGATGATGTACCCCATGCTCTGGAAAATATAGAATGAGAGCCCCAGCGGCAGCGCGAAACGGAAATAACCGATATTCGTGCGGAAAATGCCGTTGACGATGGAAATGCCGAAATCCGTGTATTTGATCACCGCCAGAATGCCCAGGTTGAGCGTCAGGCACAGGCTCATGATCAGGTACGTCTGCTTTTTTATCCGGGCTTTGTACGCCTTTTTAGCGTCGCGGTCAAGCTCGCCGCCGTGCTCCTTCAGGTACGCCTCCCGCACCGCCGCACGGCGGCCGATGAGAATGCCCGCAAGCCACGTTGACAACGCCGTGACGGCAATAAATATCAGCGCCTTCCAGCCCGCGAAGGCATAGAAAAACACGCTGCCCGCGAGCAGCAGCATCCATTGCCCCCGTTTCGGGACAATATAGTACAGCACGATCAGTGCCGCGAGAAATGCTAAAAAGCCAAACGATACAAACGACATTTCGGTTCAATCAGCCGCGGGCATGCCCGCGCTCACCCGGAGATCACTCGTCTTCGAGCCGCTCGATCAGCTTCCACAGCGCCGCCGCCGAATTAAAATTATCCGGCACGATCTCGCCCACCGGGATCTGCACGTCGAACGCCGAGCTCACTTCGGTGATTATCGAAATTATATCAAAAGAATCCAGTATCCCGTCATCGATAAGGGTCGTGCAGGTCTCGTAATCCACGCCCCCGTGTATCTCATTCAGAATAGCAAGCAGTTCATCCATTCGTCTTTCCTCCTGTGTACATCTCTTTGAGCAGTTTTCTGTCGAGTTTGCCGTTGGGCGTGAAGGGCAGCGCGTCCATTTTGATTATCACGTGCGGCAGCATGTAGCGGGGCAGTTTGCTCCGGAGCGCCGCGGACAGACTGTTTTTGTCCGTATCCCCTACATAGTATAGCACAATTTTGCGGTTCGCGTCATCAAAAACGCAGCAGGAGATGCGTATATCGTCCTCCAGGTCCACGACCGCCTCGATCTCGCCCAGTTCTATGCGGTGTCCCATGTGTTTTATCTGGTAATCTTTGCGGGAAATGAATTCCAGCTCGCCGCGGCTGTTGCGCCGCGCCAGATCCCCGGTGCGGTAAATGATCTCCGGATACGCGGTGTTCAGCGGGTTCTGTACGAACGCCTCCGCGGTCTTTTCCGGGTTGCGGTAGTAGCCCAGCGTCACAGAGGTGCCGCGCACGCAGATCTCGCCGGGTTCGCCGTCAGGGGCAATGGTATTGTCCTCCCGCAGCAGCAATATCTCCGTGTTGCGGAACGGTCCGCCGATAGGTATCACGTCGCCGGGTCCGAACTCGCGGTCAACGCGGTAGAAGCAGCACATGCCGGTCGCTTCCGTGGGTCCGTACAGATTGGTGAACGTTGCCTCCGGCAGCGCCTGCCGCCACAGATTGAACTGCTTTATCGGAAACACTTCGCTGCCGAACGCCACGGTGCGCAGATATTGCGGTTTCACGGTATCGAACGTGCCGAACGCCGAGATCATCGTGAGCGCCGAGACCACCCAGCAGATCGTGTTGATGCGTTTCTCGTTGAGAAATTCCACCAGTTTGACCGGGAACATGAACAGCTGTTTCGGGATCAGGTACGTGGTGGCGCCGAATTTCAGCGTAGGGTACAGTTCTTTCAGGCAGGCGTCAAAATACAGCGGCGTCTGGTTTCCGAACACGGTGTTCTCGTCGAATTCCAGCGCTTCGGACAATGTTTCGATGTAGTCGATCACCGAACGGTGGCACGCCACGACGCCCTTGGGCACGCCCGTGGAGCCGGAAGTGAACACGATGTAAATGGGATCAACGTCCAGCGCCGCCTTCCGGATCTTCCGCAGCGCCGCTTCATCCTCGGGCGTTTCGCAGATCTCCGAATACATCAGGATCTCGCCGCCGAAGTCAAGTTTTTCCGCGTTCTCCCGCGTCTTCGCGTCGCAGATGACAACGCGCGGCTTCAGCGTGTTGAATATCAGTCCGATGCGGTGCGCGGGCATTTCCTCGTCGATAGGCACATAAAAACAGCCGGCGTAGACAACGCCGAAAAACGCGTTGACCATGTCCGGATGCTTGTGCATGTACACCACCACCGGCTCGCGGTAATATCCGCGCCGCGCCAGTTCGGAGCCGGCAGCCCGCGCCCGGCGGTACACCTGTCCGAAAGTGAGTTC
>CACZOW010000203.1 GCA_902782885.1 uncultured Ruminococcus sp.
CCGCTCATGCCGGGATATCCGGGCTCGTCCGCTGCCATCGGCTTGCGGTACGCCACGGGTTTCAGGCTCTCTTTCCATTCAAACCGGTCGGCACAGCAGCCGCCGGGATATCTGAGCGCCACCGGGCCCAGCGCTTTCAGGGCGGCAACGGCTTCCCGGTCCATACCATGGAAATTGTCCGCGGGCAATAGTGATACTTCAAAGATCTCAACGTTGCCCCCGTCGCAATGGATGGACAACGCTCTCTCTCCGCCTGCGTCTGCCGCCCGGAAACTGACACTTTGCGCCGCGATGTCAAGCCCGGAACTGAATTCGCCGATCTTAGCGTCTCCGATATACACAGAAACACTGCCATTTTCCCCCTGCGCCGCGGTCCATATTTCAAATACATAGTCTGTCCCCGCGTTTAAAGCCAGCCGGTCGCTGTAGACCAGTTGTCCGCCGGTCTCGAGGACAACGTAGTTACTCCCGCAGATGCTGTGCGCCCGTTCGTTAGTCACCGTATGCCCGCCGGAAACTGTCCAGCCTTCGGGGATATCTTCCAGCCACAGCGCATAGAACTTACGGTTGTTGAGCAGTTCAGCTGAAAGGCCGCCGTACCAGCAGGAACGCGTAATCTCCAGGTTCATGCCGAACAGCGCGGACGGCACCACGGTCTCGGTCACTGCGGAAATTTTTAGCGCGGCATTGACCGCTATCGCATCTGAATAGATCGTGAGATTAGCATGAAAATTCGTGCCCGACGGCATGGAGGCGGTGAGAACGTTGTTTCCCTGCACCAGCGCGGTGCGGGCGGCCGCGAGGTCAACATACTGCGACCCGGCATCCCGCGAATACCGCCCGGCTTCGGTGCCGTTGAGGTAAAACACGATCTCCTGTCCTTTCCGGACCTGCGTGGTGCGCGTGAAATGAATGCACAGGCCGCTGACAATATCCCCCGCGACCGGTGATTCAAACCGGACGCCGTCTTTCAGTTCCGAGCTGTCAAATTCGAAAACGGGATAGTCCTCAAATTTGTCCAAAGTCAGCACCGGCGCGGCGTTCTCCTTCAACGGATACACTATTTCGACGGGGTCAATGCCCGCCGGCGCAAAAGTTGCCGGTGCTGGGCTCGCAGTGCTGTCCGGCGTTTCCTGTCCGTGTTTGGCACATCCGGAAACAGACGCCAGAATTGACGCTGCCAATAACAGTACGACTGAGGCCCGACTGAACGTCTTAACGGCTGGGGACAACGACGCGCGCGGCTTCATTTTTTCTTTTTGCCCCGCAGCATGGCAACGACGACAATTGCCGCCACCAGCACCGCGGCGCCAATCGCCAGGCCGATGATCAGGCCGGTGTTGGGTTTGTTGTCCGAAGAACGATCCGGTTCATCGGGAACTTTTGTCGCAGTTTCCGCGGCCCGCTCCGTCGGCTGGACCGGAGCATCGGTAACATCGGGCGCGTCGGTGACCGCAGGTTCCTCAGTTATCTCCGGCGCGTCGGTGACCGTTTCCGCCGAAGCCTCGTAGAATGTATACATTCCCAGGTTGTTTGCGGGCCATGCGGAGGCAGACGAAGTGACCACGATCTTGACTGTGCACAGACCCGTCACCTTGCTCTTAAACATCACTTCATCGTACGTGACGCTTTCATAATCCTCCGGCTCCCAGGCAACGCCGCCGACGCCTTCACCGCTGCCCTGCAGTTCGTCGTTGATGTAGATATCAAAATCCGTGCTCTCGCCTGCCATGCCGTACGTCATGAACGACATGCTGTCGACCAGTCTTTCCCCAAAATCCACCGTAAACGTGAACGTGTCCCCGGCGCCGGAGTGGATGAAAAACATGCCGTCGTATTCCGGCTGCTCTGCCGAGGCGGTGTTGACGCCGATGGCGTGGTCGGTGGTAAACTGGTCGCTGTCACGGGTGATGGCGCCGCGCTTGAGCAGTATCTTTTTCGCGGAGATCGTCAGGCTGTCGCCGGTCATCACGAAATCGGGTTCGGCATCGACCGGCTGACTCGGATCATACGCGGCGGTGTCAAAAAATTCGAAGAAGCCGATATTATTGGCGGGCCAGGCGGGGCTGGAAGAGGTCAATTCGATCACGATGGTCTGCAGTCCGCTAAGCGGCGGATCAATGGCAAACGAATCCTGCATGGCGCTGTTATAACCGTCCCAGAGATCCAACCAGCTGGTGCCGCCCGTTGACGCGCCGGAACCGAGTTTGACGCCGTTGGCGTAGACATCAAATTCCGTGGGCTCCGCGGCGCCGCCATAGTGCATGTACGAGAATTTGTCCGCTTTGAAATCGCCGAAATCCACAGTGAAGGTAAACTTGTCGCCGGCGCCCTCGTGGAAGAAGAACTGGCCGTTGTATTCTTCGCTCTCGGTCTTGTTGCTGTCAATGATCGTCCCGCCGCGCGTATATTTCGATGTGTCGTATTCGAATGCGCCTTCGATGGCCAGGATCTCACTAGCCCGTGGGTTGACGTAACCGTTTTTCATGACGAAATTCGCGGCATTGCCGTTCTCCGCGGCAGAACCGCCGAAACTGAGGCAAAACAGCGATACCAGGATCGATACCGCGGTCAATACCGAAATAACTGCTTTTTTCATAGCAGGACCTCCCCGTGAGATTTGTTTTAATTATACTCCCGGGGACAATGCATTAAAAGACATTAATTATATTGTATGCAGACATTTTTTGCTGTTTTCAGCATACAGTCAACACCGCCGTGACACCAGATCCCGCCTGTGGAATAATCTTCTCCGGCAGGATACTCACCGGAACGGAGGGCAGGTACCATGCAAAAAGGCGAAAAGAATCTGATCACCGATGTGCCCGGCGTGCGCAGAGCGGCCTGGCCCGCACGGGCGGTATCACCGGTGGGGGCAGCGGCGAAGTGGTCGTCGCCTTCTCTACCGCAAACCGCATGATCTCTTACGAACCAGTCTGGCATCCGGTGGTGCTGAACGACGCGCTGCTGGACCCGCTGTTCCGGGCCGCAACGGAAATACGCGTGAATCGTTGCGCGATCTGATAGATTTCTGGCAGATTTTTGATGGATTTTTGATATTTCAGGCGTTCAGGCCCGCAGCGCGAAAAACGCGATCGCAGCCGCGGCCGCCACATTCAGGGAATCGACACCGGCGGCCATCGGGATCCGGACCGTATAGTCACAGCTGCGAATCGTGGCGTCCGAGAGGCCGCTGCCTTCGTTGCCCAGCAAAATGGCGAGTTTGTCAGCTTGCTTCAGCACGGGATCGTCGATATCTACCGTATCGTTGCGGAGCGCCATTGCCACCG
>CACZOW010000204.1 GCA_902782885.1 uncultured Ruminococcus sp.
CCGCATTCTCGCTCATTTTTACCCGGCGTTTTTCGATTTTCTAAACAAAAAAAGCAATATCTGTTTTTTTATGCAATTTAATGCTCATTTTTCAGTCCGCGGCGGACATGCACGAGATCAATTATGGTCGATATCCTCATTTTGAACCACTTTTTCCGGCTTGAGGCACCTTCGAGGCACCTTCGCGGAACTACTTCAGCTGCTATGCAGCGTTTCTGTGGGGCTGCAGGGAGCTGCAGGGAGCTTCAGATAGATTTCAATGGCTTTGCGGACATTGACTCATGCGTTTGACCGGTCAGAGAAGGCGCCCGACAAGGATAAAAATTGACAAATCGCGTTTTTTATTCAATTTCCGCAGAGGGCAGTCCGCATAGAAGGCGCCCGCTCCTTCCCTTGAACGCCGGCCCGGGATTTGGTATAATTGACCCGGGTTTTTAGACACGGGGACAGACCCGTGTTCAGAAATGTCAGATGCAGACCCGTGTTCAGAAATGTCAGATGCCGGGCGTAAGCGCGAGGGGCCACAGATGGAGTCGAAGGAAAAGAACGAAAAAAGAGATGCGTTGACGCTGCGGGTGTGCGCAGCGGCGGTCATTGCCGCATTGTTCATCGCGCTGCTGGTGACTTCCGCTTGCAAAGTACGCAAATACAAGGGCCCCATTGTAAGCGTTAACGGCGATCTCGCCGGCGTTGACGACCTCGGCCGCGTTTTGCCCCTGTCCGGAAGCGCGCCCGAACTGCGCGACCGCAAAGTCGGCATTTTTTATTTTTTGTGGCAGGGCGAGCACGGCACCGGTGGCCCGTACGATAACTATAAGACGGTACTGGAGCATCCCGAAGCCCTCGAATCCGAAGAAAACTGGCTGAAATACGGCGGCGGACCCCGCGGTGCGCACCATTTCTGGGGCGAGCCGCTGTTCGGGTACTACGTCTCCGCCGACGGCTGGGTGATGCGCAAGCACGTGCAGATGCTCACCGACGCCGGGATCGACTACATCATGTTCGACGTGACCAACGCCGTGACGTACACCGAACGCGTGAAGCAGCTCATCGGCGTCTGGTACGAATATCTCGAGCAGGGGTACGACGTGCCTAAGCTCACGTTTCTGACCAACACTGACTCCGTCGAAACCATAACAAAGATCTATAAAGAAATATATACAAGCAGTACGCTCCATAAACAGTACCCGCGCCTGGACGAACTCTGGTTCAACTGGGACGGAAAGCCCATGATCGTGGGCAGCGACTGGTTCGTTTTTTTGCCCGACGAGATCGCGGATTATTTCACCATAAAGGACACGGTCTGGCCCACGCACGGGCGCACGGACAACGGTTTCCCCTGGATGGAGTTCCACCGGCTCTACACGAAGGACGCGGTGTACGGACGGAACGGGCGCAAGGAAGTCGTCAACGTATCGGTCGCCCAGCACAACGTCAGCGTCAACATGGCCGCGGCCGCCTGGTACGGCGCGAAAGATCATACGCGGAGCTATCACGACGGCGCCGTTGACCGTTCGCCCGACGCGATCCTGTACGGATACAACCTGGCGGAGCAGTGGGAGTGGGCGATCGGCGTTGACCCCGAGACGGTATTTGTCACCGGCTGGAACGAGTGGGTGGCGCAGCGCCAGCGGGGAAGCGACGCGCAGCCGATCAGTTTTGTGGACTGCGCCAGTCCGGAGGCCAGCCGCGACATCGAGCCCGTGAACGGCCTGTTCGGGGACAATTACTATATGGAGCTCATCTCCTATATCCGTAAATATAAAGGCACGCAGGGCCGCGTGGCGACGGGCGGCAACATAACGATCGACCTCGACGGCGGCTTCGGTCAATGGGACGATCCGCGCGTCACCGCCGTGTACACCGACTACGAAGGGGATACGGCGGACCGCGACGCGCTCGGTTTCGGCGGCATCGAATACCGGGATGACACCGGCCGCAACGACTTCGTGAAGTTCAAAGTCGCCCGCGACCGCAAATATGTGTATTTTTACGCTGAGACCGCAGAGGACATCACCGAGCCGGCGGAAAACTGGATGACGCTGTTCATCGATACCGGCGCATCCCGGGACCGCAAAGATAAAAGCGCGTTCTGGCTGGGCTGCGTGGATTTCGCCGTGAATCTGGAGCCGCCTGTGGGCGATCTCGCGACCGTATCCCGATACACCAAAAGCGGCTGGGAGCGCGCGGGCAGCGCGGAAATGCGCGTGGAGGGCAATAAACTCATGCTGCGCGTCTCCAAAAAGCTTCTGAATGTGGAGCGCCTGGGCAGGCTTATTGACATTCGCTTCAAATGGGCGGACAATTATAAATACAATGAAGACGGCTCGCTGGACGCCTGGACGTTCTACCGGAACGGCGACAGCGCGCCATTGGGCAGATTGACGTATGTTTTCTCTGAAAGGCAGTGATCCGGAATGAGCGACCGCGCGGACAAAACCGAACTTCTGAACACGGGGACAGACCCCGTGCTTAAAGATCCTGTGCCGGAGGACCCCGCTTTAAGCGCAGGGCCTGAGCCGTGCGGAGCCGCAGAGCCGGTCGAAGATATTGATGCCGCAAAAACAACGGCAGCTGCCGCCGCGGAAGCAGAAGCGACCGCCGCCGGCGCGCATGCTCGTGCCCGGGACGACGACGGATTCTTCCGGCGCATGGGGCATAAATTGTCCGAAGGCACGTACCGCACGGTGTTCGGCATTTTGCTGCTCCTGATCATCTCCACCAAGATCATCTTCGATTTTGACGGATTCCGCGGATTCGTGAGCGACTTCGGACGGCTGCTGATCTCGCTGCTGGGCTACCTGCTGGTGGGTTTCATCATCGCGTACGTGCTCAACGCGTTTATCAACTGGCTCACGCTCCATCCGCTCAAAAAGATAAAGTCGGAGCGAAAAAAGCGTGTCGTCGGCATTGTGATCGCGTACATCGTGCTCACGGCGGTGGTGGCGTTCCTGATCGGTACGATCGTGCCGAAACTGATAGAATCCGTAACCAACCTGGCCAAACTGGTGCCCGGAATGGCGGAAAAAGTATATGATTTCTATATTGACGTGGTCGAAAAAGGCAAATTCGATCTGCCGGAAGTGGTGACGGACGGCATCGTGAAGGGCATTGACGGCATCAAAGACTGGCTGATCGGGCTGCTCAACAGCGACGTGATCACCAAGTATGTGCCTAAAATATTGTCCGCGACCGGTTCCGGAATATTCAAAGCGGTAATGGGCCTGCTGGTCTCGGTGTACATGCTGCTGGAGAAAGACCGCGCGCTGGAAGCCGCCAAACGCATCAATTACGGCCTGTTCAGGCGTGAACGCGCGGAGCGTGTTGCCGACACCGGCCGCAAGATCGACCTGATCTTCAAACAGTATTTCGCGGGCAAACTGCTGCAGGCGGTTGTGATCCTCGTATTGAGCTACGTGGTATTGCTGATCGGCAACGTCAAATACGCGATCCTGTTCGCGACCGTGATCGCCATCACCAACATGATCCCGTACATCGGGCCCTGGGTCGGCGGCATACCTACGATCCTGATCAGTTTGGTGCAGGATCCCTGGATGGGCGTCCGGGCGCTGATTTGCGTGCTGACGATACAGATCATTGACAACTGGTTCCTTACGCCCCGCATCGTCGGGCACAAAATGGGTATCAGCCCGCTGCTGGTGCTGATCGGTCTGGGCGTAGGCGGCACGATGTTCGGCTTCATCGGCGTGCTGATCGGAGACGTACTGGCGGCGATCGTCAAAGTGCTGTTCTACGACACGTTCATTGCCCGCCGCATCGCAGGGCGCATCGAAAGCGGGGAGTTGCCCCCGGATTACCGCATCCCCGGGCCGGAGGACGACGCGCCGGAAAAGAAACCTATGCTGCTGGAAAAGCTCTGGGCAAAGATAAAACAATTTTTCCTGTTCCTGGGCCGTAAGATCAAGGGCCTGTTCAAAAAGCGCAAAAAGGGTGACGACGATGGCGAGGGCGGACGGTACGGCGTTTGACGCGCAGGCGCCGGACAATCGGGAGAAGCTGGAGCGGCTGCGTCAATATATTGACGACTCGCGTTTCACCGTGTTTTTCGGCGGCGCGGGGGTGTCAACGGAGAGCGGCGTGCCGGATTTTCGCAGCAAGGACGGATTGTACAATCAGCACGACGTGCGTTTCGACAAATATCCGCCGGAGTACCTGCTGAGCCACAGCTGCCTCGTAAACGAGCCCAAAGTATTTTTCGAATTCTACCGTCAGAAAATGGATGCCCGCCGTGTGCAGCCCAACGCGGCGCATAAGATCCTGGCTCAGCTTGAAGCGGAGGGGAAGCTGCAGGCAATAGTCACGCAGAATATTGACGGTCTGCACCAGCGCGCGGGCAGCCGCACGGTCTATGAGATCCACGGCAGTACGGCGCGGAATTATTGTGCGCGCTGCGGAAAAAAATACCCGCCCGATCATATTTTTGATTCAAAAGAAGCGGTGCCCCGCTGCGACTGCGGCGGCGTGATCCGGTGCGACGTGACGCTTTATGAAGAGGCGCTGCCGGAACGCACGGTCATGAAGGCGGTCAACGCCATAGAAAAAGCCGACCTGCTGATCATCGGCGGCACGTCGCTCACGGTGTATCCCGCGGCGTCCTTCGTCAATTATTTCAGCGGCCGGCACCTCGTGATAATAAATAAGGAGCCGCTGGCATTCCGGACGGATCCGGAACGGGACATCGTCCTCAGCGGCCCCATTGGAGAGGTTTTGACTGCGCTTATTACTTTACGCGGTTGAAGACCATCGTCTCGTCTTCTTTTTCGCCGTACAGGGTCAGCTTGTCGCCTTCGATCTTAATGGAGACAGTGTCGTCTTCGCCTTCAAGATCTTCGAGGTCCATGATCTCGTTGTCTTCTTCATCCATCTCAAGAGCGAGCTTGTCGCCGTTGAGAGTCCATTTGTAGCCGGCTTTTTCGTCCATAAATGTTTCGCCGCCGAAAACGACTTTCATCGCCATTGTGCCGGTGCCGTCTTTTTTGAATTCCATGGTCATGGAACAGTCCATGCCTTCCGGGATCTCTTCGCCGATCAGCTCGGAAAGCACGCTGAGATCAGCGGCCCATTTGCCGATGAGCTTCTTTTCGAGGGAAGCCTTTGTGCCGGCTTTGGAGCAGGCTCCGAACAGTGCGGCTGCCAGTGCCAGCGACAGCACGAGGGCAAGTATTCTAAGTGTCTTTTTCATGGTAAACTTCCTTTCTGAAGCATGATTTGCAGATAATATACTGCAAAAATTAATTGTTGTCAACACTTTGCGAAAATGTGGTCAAGCTTTGCGCGAAACGCCTGAAACGCCGAAA
>CACZOW010000205.1 GCA_902782885.1 uncultured Ruminococcus sp.
ACGCACACATCCAAAAGTCCGCGCTTCAGTTGAACGTCCATAAGGCGCCATACCTCCCTTCGCGGAATACATCATATCACGAAGTATGCGCGGTGTCAATACTTTTTTTGCCCGCTAAGCAAAAAAAGACCGGGCCCGCACAATGCGGCTCCCGGTCCCCGGATACGCGCAGAAAAACGACTCCGCGGCTATATTAAGATCAAAAGCGGCGGTCAGCCGTTGTGCACTTTACGCAGGGCGCCGTCCCCGTAAAAGTCGACGATTATTGTCCCCGGGCCCACGGAAGAACCCACGCCGGATTCGATGAAGCCGTACGTGAACTCCAGCTGCGTATCCGGGAACTGCGCCTGGATCAGTTCGCCCACCGTCTCAGCGTCCGCAAGGCAGTCGGCGTGGATGATGTAAATGTGGTTGTTGACCTCCGGCCGGCCGTACTTTTTCACATATTCCGCCACGCGCGCCAGGGAGCCGCGGCGGCCGATCACCTTCTCCACGGCGACGTTGTGCCCGGTCTCGTCGTACACCACGATGGGCTTTACGCTGAAGATCCCGCCGAACAGCGCGGCAGGACCGCTGACGCGTCCGGCGTTGCGCAGGTAAGTAAGCTTTTCCACGGTACCTACTTCGTTGTAAAACTCGCGGTTGGCGTAGATCCATTCGCGCACGCTGTCCATGCTCTCCCCCGCCGCCCGCATCTTCGCGGCTTCCATCAGCACCATTGCCAGCGAGTAGCAGCAGTTATAGCTGTCAACGCAGTATATCTTCGCGTCCGGGTAATCATTTGCGATCCGTTTGGCCGCGTTTATGCTCTCCCGGATGGAGCCGGACAACGCTTCCGCGCACGATATCGACATGATGTCGTACCCTTTATCCAGAAAGCTCCGGAATGCCGCTTCATACTGGTACGACGTGACCTGGGCTGATTTGACCCGGGCGCCGTTTCCGATCGCGGTATAGTACTCGTGCGCGCTGAATTCTTTCCAGTCGCAGCTGGCGTCGTGTTCCACGCCGTCAAGGTAGAAATGCATCGGCAGTATGGCGTCAATGCCGTACTCCCGCGCCTGTTCGGAATCAAGGTTGCAGCTGGAATCGGTGATAATAGCGTAAGGTCTCATTGTTCGTTGCTCCTTTTCAGAACGGTGCTGAATTTATTAAATGATCTGTTTTTTGAAGCAGCGGCGGCGTTTGTTCTGCACGCGTCTGAAGCGCTTCAAAAGGTTCTGCATGTGGACGTTGTCCTCCAGGATAAGGTTGGTCTCGAGGTGGTCCAGATCGCTCTCTTTGAGCATTTTCATCAGCATGGCGATCATCACCGCCGCGATGCCTTTGGCCTCCCATTCGGGCAATATGCCGATCAGCGCGAGGTCAATGACCTTCGGGTCCTTTTTGGTCTTCAGGAACCGCGCCAGAAACGCCGGAGTGATGTGGCCGCGCGACTTTCTGACCGCGTCGGCAATTGCCGGAAACATCAGCGCGAAACCGATGAGCTCGTCATTGCTGTCGTACAGCATCATCACGTCCTGCGCGCGGACGATCATCTTGAAGTCCTTTACATAATTGTCAACGATCTCGCCGTTCAGCGGCATGGTGCCGTACAGCCGCGCGTAGGTCTTGTCGATCAGGTCGAAGATCTTGCCGATGTGTTTGTCCAGGATCTCTCCGATCGACTTTGCCTGATATGTTCTGAGCCCGTACCGCCGCAGCATTTTCTGACCGAGTTCGATCATTTGCTCGCTGTCTTCCGCCGGCTCGAACAGCTGACTTTCCAGCCAGTCCACGTCTTTTTCGAAACCGTATTTTTCGATTAGCCGCTGATAATACTCGTAATTGTACTGCTCCTCAAAAGTCTGCGGCTGGTCAAAACCCTCGATCAGCAGGCCCTCGCGCTCCAGATCGGAGTAGCCCAGAGGACCGACAAATTCTTCCATGCCTTTTGCTTTGGCCCAATTTTCCACTTCCGCGAACAGCGCCGCCGCGACTTCTTCGTCGTCAATGCAGTCGAACCGCGTGAACCGCACGCGCTTCTGGTTCCATTTTTGATTGGCCTCCCGCTGGATGATGCCCTGTATGCGTCCGACGGGTCTGCCATCTTTGCAGGCAATGTAGAATACAGTGTCGCACACTTTATTGAAGGGATAGTCGGGCTTGAAGATCGCAAATTCGCCGCTGTAAAGCATAGGTACATAATAAGGATCGCCTTTGTACAAATCGAGCGGCAGCTTCACGAATTCGCGTTGCTCCCGCCTTGTCTTAACTTCTTTGATTTCGATCATTAATTCTTCCTCCGGATCCGCCGGGCCGGAAACGCTCGGTGTGATTGGGCGCATTATATCAAAAAACGCTTCCGGAGGCAACCCTACGAGGGGCGGGCCGCGGCTCTGATCGCCTGCGCCGTCTGTTCCGCGCAGCGCCGGTATCCTTCCTCGGTGAGGTGGAGCAGGTCCGGGCACTTGTAATAATGAGGATCGGAGAGGCAGAGGGCGTAAAGGTCGTTGACCGCGACCCCTTCGCGCCGCATAAACGAAACGGCGGCGGCGTTGTATTTGACCACCCACTCGTTATTGTAGCTGAAACTGAAATTTCCCGCCCGTGCGACCTCCTCCGCGGCCTCGCCGGACAGGATGGGCGTCGTTGTAGCGAACACCGGCGTCGCACCGTTGCGGCGGATCTCCGCGAGGATCCGGCCGAGGAAGTGAACGTATTCGTCGAGCGGATGGATCGCCTCGGTCATCGGCGCCTCGATATTCATATCCCAGTAGCCGTTGTTCCAGTGGACGACGTCGAACCGTCCGCAGTTTTTGAAGAACTGATTCGCCTGCCAGAGAGTGTAGGCGGCGAAACGGCCGTTGTCAACGTCGTCATACACCACCTCAAACTCCCCTTTGAGCAGTTCCTTCACATATTCATCGTAGCCCATCCGTATGGAATCGCCCAGCAGCAGCGCTCTTTTCATAATACTTCCCTTTCCGGCCGGCGCGGCAACGTACACAGATCCGTCTTACTCATACGGTACCAGCGGCGTCAATTTGTAATTGAACTCAATCTCCGCGTTCTGAAGCGCATCATTTCCGTTGGCAAAATTGATCTTGTTCCAATCCTCTTCGCTGCCGGAATAGAACACTTTGAGCGTACCGACGTTGCTGAACGCGCTGGCCGCAACCTCTTTGAGCGTTTCCGGCAGATAGACCGCTTTAAGCGCGGTGCAGCCGGAGCAGGCGAACGAACCGATCTTTTCCAATCCTCCCGAGAATACGAGCTCTTCCAGCGCCGTATCGGAATCGAAAGCGCTGGACTTTATTTCATATGCTTTGCCGCTGCTGCCTCCGAACGTGACTTTTTTGAGCGCGGTGCAGTTGCTGAACGCGTAATTGTAAACATTGGAATTACCGTACAGCACGACTTCTTCAAGGCCGACACAATCCCGGAACGCGGAATTGTATACCGATTCCAGGCTTAAGGGCAACGTCACGCTCTTCAGTCTGGGACAGCCCCCGAACGATCCTTCGCCGACGCTGATAAGTCCTTCGCTGAAACGAACCGTCTCAAGTTTTTCAGAGCTGCTTACGGCGTCTTCACCTATCGTAACCACCGTAAACGGTACCACGAGACTGACCATGGTATTGTTGGAAATAGCGTCCTCGTAGATCGACGTGACGGGCTTACCGTTCACGTGGGACGGGATGATAAGTTCGGTACCGCTGAACGTGCCTATCCCGTCTACGGCGCAGTTATCATCATATTCTTTTATTACAAGGCCTTCGCTGCCCGCAACGGGCTCCGGCGTCTGATCCGCGGGGCCATTGGTAGGCGCGCCGTCAGCGGGCGTCCCGGCCGGATCGTTCGTGACATTTTCGCCTCCGGGTACCGCGGTAGCTTTTCCGGAGCCGTCCGGGGTACCGCCCTTTACGCCGCAGGCGCAAAGACCGAGCGCAATGACCAGCGCGAGCAATAATAAGCATGTTTTCTTCATAATTACGACCTCCGTTTTAATTTATTGTTGTCCGGGAAAAATGTGCGGTCAGCCGCGGTAATCGTTGTCCGCGGCATCGGCAGAATTGTCCCGCTGACTCTCCACAAATTCCTGAGATTTGCGCTTGTCCGCCTCGTCCGCTCTGTCGAACGTGGTAGGCTGATGGATGACCACCTGGGTGAACGGAATGCTGATTCCGTGCGCGTCGAAGAGCAGCTTGAACTGCCGGTTCATATCGCGTTCCACCTGGAAACGGTTCGCCTCTTCGCAGCGCGCCACGAATTTCAGCGCCACGCCCGATGCCCCGAGTTCGGAAACGCCTTTATAGAACGGACCTTCCACGATATCCGGAATGGCTTTGCTGATCTCCTCGATGTGATCTTTGATGATCGCCTCCACGCGCTCGATCGATTCGCCGTACTCGATCTGTACTTCGCAGGGCACGAGGGTCAGGTGGTCGGTGAGATTGATCACGGTGCGCAGGTCGGAGTTGTTCATGATCTTGAAGTTGCCGCTGGTGTCCTCCAGCCGGGTGGTGCGGATGCCGATCTCGCGCACGGTGCCGCGGAAGCCGTCGACAATAATAATATCCCCCACGTCGAACACATTCTCGAACACGATGAACAGGCCGGAGATGATATCTTCGATGAGCGGCTGCGCGCCGAGGCCGACGATCAGGGACAATATTCCGATGCCGGCCAGCAGCGTCGCGGTGTCAACGTTCAGCGCCCGCAGCGCGAAGAACAGGAACACCAGCACCGAAAGATATTTGATGAACGAGCTCAGCAGGTTGAACACCGCCTTGCCCTTCTTTATGAACGTGAGCGCCCAGCTGATGAACAGTCTGATCAGGTATCCGACCGTAATAAAGAAGAACGCGTAGCTGATGATCCGGATCCATTTGATATAGTCACCGGCACCGCTGAATGGGTTCAGGCTCCGGTAGAACCGGCTGTCTTTGCCGAAGAACCACGGACCGCCTATGAGCAGGATGAAATAGACCGCCGCCAGGCAAAGTAAAATTACTGTGACCGCCGTGCCGACGATCTTCTGAGTCTTTTCGGATTTTTCTTTGAAAGTGATCATTGTTCCGCTTCCTTTCTGCGAGCTGAAAAGCGCCCTGTCAGGGTTCGTAATACTGCACGAACAGGTAATTGTCCGGTGAGAATGTGTTGATGTAGATGATAATAAATACCGGTGAGGTGGTGTCCGTTACGATCGTTCCCGGGTCGATGCTGCCGTCCCCCGTTCCGAGGGATATTGGCGCGCACAGCTGCACCGTCGGATCATCGGCGGAAACTATTACCAAGAAGCCCTCGTCAGCCCCTTCAAAATAGTACGAGCAGTTGATCGACCAGCTGGTCTGGGTGCCGGAGACCACGGGATCATTGCTGAAATTCGCATATGCGTAGCCGGTGGGACCGCTTTCCGCCTTCACCAGCGAAACATCCGCCGTGGCCTGCCTGCCGTCTTCCATAAACGTGCGGAAGATGTCGTCATAATGATCGTTGTATTCGTTGTACGCGTTGACCAGATCCACCATCGCGTCCAGCGTGTATCCGGCGACAACATACAGCGCCGCGTTGTAATTGCCTTCCGGAAGTTCTTCGCTGCCGTCCTTGTACTGGAAGTACAGCATGGCTTTGCCGGAAAGCCCGCCGGGCCGGTCGCTTTCGAGACCCGTCAAGCCGGAGACCGCGAGCGTCATCGGTTCGCCGCTGCTGTTTTTAAGGATCAGCGCCGTCCAGAGCAGCGGTCCTTCCTGGAATTCGCCGTCGTCGTTCATGGGTTCTCTGACAACCCCGGACTTCAGTTCGTAATTGAATTCGGGATATTTGGAATAACTGGTGTGCCAGTCGGTGTCGTTCAGGGCTTCCTCCATCGTCGCGGGCAGATTCGAATGGTAGTTCAGCTCGAACGCGGGCCGTTCGTCGCCGGTCAAGGACACCGTAAAGGAATCTGCCGTGACGTCCTCCGACGTGACCGTAATGGTATAGTCGTCCGCGTACATCAGCGTAGAAGCGGAGATCATCATTACGTCGTCTTCGAGCACCGTGACCGGAATAGTATACCCGAGGCTGTCTGTTGCCCGGATCTCCACGAAGCTGTGGTCAGAGAGGAAATCGCTGTTCCACTCGAAATGCACGTTGCCCGAGGCATCCTGCGTCGCGGTGACCGACGTCTGCGTTGCCGTCCCGGCCGAAGCGGCGACCTGATCCAGTGAGACATCGGTCACGGTCAGCGTATAGTCCGTTCTGGGCGTCAATCCGGTGACCGTCGTTGACGGCGCGGCGGCGGTGAAGTCAATATCCACCGGATCGTCCCCCAATTTCAGCCGGAGCTCGTTGCCGTCCGGGTTGTTGACTGAAAGCGTCACACTGATGCTGTCGAATCCCGCGGTCACGTCGGTGAAGCTGACCGTGGCGCCAACGCGCCGTCTGGCCGCAAATGAATGCGTAAGCAGCACGGTGCCGTCCCAGTCGACAAATTCCAGCGTATGCGTTTCGCCGGACACCAGGCCGGTGAAGTCATGGACGTATGTATTGCCGGTGAAGGCGGTCTCCAGCGCGGTGCCGTCGTAGTTTATCC
>CACZOW010000206.1 GCA_902782885.1 uncultured Ruminococcus sp.
ATACGCGCCGGCGTTCGTGATCTCCGGCGCGTAGAATTTCGCAATATCTCCCGGCAGCAGTTCGCCTTCCGTGATCGTGTAGCTGTCGCACACGTACGGTATGCCGTCGTACGTTTTATGGTAGTCCGGCGTGGCGATGCGCAGTTTCACCGGATCTATCACTAACTTGCCGGGATCCCGGTCCACCGCGTAATATTCCGTCACATCCGCGCCGTCTTTCAGGATGCGCACATCGAAGGAGTTGGCGTAGGTCCCGGGCTCCGTCGGCAGCCCCGCGGTAAAGCTGACCTCCAGCCGTTCTCCGGGGGCAACGCTCCCGTCCGTGACGAGGAAATTCTCCGCGGTAAGCGGCTCGCCGTCGTACACTTTCTGAGCCGAGCCGGACGTCAGCATCAGCGGCCGCGGATACACATCCGCCGTCGCTCCGACCGTGGTCAATTCGTAGCTTCCGGTAACGTCTTCGCCCCGGGCGTTGACGATCATCAGCGAAGTGATGCTCGCGGGACTGTTGCCCACGGTCCGGTCGTACTCCAGTACGGCGGAGGCAATACGGTCGCCCGGCGCCAAATTATCTGCCTGCAGTACGTCCCGCAGCTCCGGCTCATCGCCGTAATACACCGCGAAATACTGCAACGCCACGGTGAGCGGCCGTCTGGCGATATTGATCGCCGCCGACTGTGTGCGGACCTTGCCGAAGGGGCTGACCGTGCGGGCTTCCACGGCGTATTCGCCGGCGGGCAGCTCGTTGACCCGCACCATCCGGGTCGTGGTCTCCGTACCGTCCGGCGCTGAAATGAGCGTATAATCCACGCGCCGCAGCAGCGCGCCGGTGCCGAATCCGTGATTGTCCCCGTACACGCCCGAATACGGCGCGAGCAGCTTAAAAAACGAGCCGGAGAAGTACATCAGCGTCAGCACGGCCAGGACGAATACGCACAGGCTGACAATAAGCGACACACGGTGCGCCTTGACCCAGCGTTCGAACCGGGCCAGCCGCGCCGCGCGCTTTTTCACCTTTTTCACGTACTCGTCATACATAAGTCTGTCCCCGTTGTGATTGTCCCCGTTGTGCTCAGTCGACCACGAAGCCGCCGTAGAGCCGGCCCGCGTTGACCAGCGTGTTGCCCCGGCGGCCGTCGCTGTCTTCCCATTCCAGATAAAACACGGCGGTGGCGCGGGTGACCGTACCATCCCCGGCGGGAAACTCGAGCGCTCCTTCCAGTGAGTACACGCCGTTGGGCTCGTTCAGCGGCATGTGATCCGCCAGCACGTGGGTGCCGACGCATTCACCGTCGTTATTGTATATCATGCAGAGCGCCTTGGACAAAACGCCCGTGCTGCGCTTGATATTGAACAGTATGTTGCACTGTCCGGTCACCATACCGCTCTCATCTGGCGCGGTACCGTAGATGCACGCCGAAGTGCTCGTCACCGTCAGTTTCAGCTTGCAGCCCTCATCCAACGGCTTGAAGTGCGCGGGGTCAAGCTCGAGTTCGTCCGGGCCGCTGAACGTCGGTTCCTTCGCCGTGCGCTCATATTTTTCCACGCGGAACGCGCCGGACGCGGAGCACAGCAGCAGGATCAGGGCGGCAATGGCCAGCGCCAGCGCCGAACCCGCCAGGGGTAATATCACCGAACGCAGCCTTGCTTTCTCGCCTTTCGCGGCCAGTTGCGCTTCTTTACGGGCGTTGACGCCTAACTCCGCCATGCTACACACCTCCCCGCAGCCGGTCGATATACGCTTCCGAATCCGGCAGCCGGCCCGCGCCGAACACCGCCGCCAGCTCGCGTTTGAGTCCCTCCGCCTCCCGGCGGCACAGCGATGGATCAAGGCCCTCCAGCTTGCGCAGGATCTTGTGGCAGATCACCGCGTCTGCCGCGTCGTCCGCGTTGCCGCCCGCCGCCGTGAACACCGGAACGAAGCGCTCCAGCTGCTTCATCGTGCGGTTGCCGAAGGTGATGCCCAGGCGGCGCGAGATGTATTTGTCAAATCTTTCGAATTTAGCGCGCAGCTCGCTGCTTAATGGCTCCGCTTCCGCCGCGCGGTCAAACATTGCCCGCAGCCCCTCCGCCGTCACCGCCGCGCTCGGCCGCGACGATACCGGGAACGGTTCACAGCGCGAGTTGAGGTCAATTACAAACGCCCGGTCGTACACCTTGTCCGAGATCGCCAGCGTGGAGTCGTCGTTGTTGGCCGTGCCCGCGAACCAGACGTTGTCCGGCAGCAGCATCGTGCCGCCGCTGAACAGCTCCGGGTCCGAAGTCCGGCTGTCAGACGTGACCCGCAGACGCCGCGCGCTCTTATCCGGCAGCTCCAGCAGCGACAGGAACTCCGCGAAGTAATACTCCACGCGCGCGATGTTCATTTCGTCCAGTACCACGGTGTATACGCGGTTGCCGCGGTTGGCCTCGTATAATTTATACAGCAGCTCCGTCTCGGTGTAGCT
Organism: uncultured Ruminococcus sp.; assembly: GCA_902782885.1. Taxonomy (GTDB): domain Bacteria; phylum Bacillota; class Clostridia; order UBA1212; family UBA1255; genus UBA1255. Next base: position 2,448 of record CACZOW010000206.1, read on the forward strand.
GTCGGTGAATTCGTTGTAGTAGCCCAGCAGGTCCGTGCGGTCCTTCCACGAGGGCTGGACCGGCGTGATCACGGCGGGGTTGTCCACGTACTGCCCGAAAGCGTAGGGCAGCGACGTTTTGCCGGTGCCGGAGATGCCCTGCAGGATCGTCAGGCGCGACGCGGCCATGGCGGCAATATACGTGCGGATCACGTTGGGCTCGTAGTAGAGGCCCATGTTGCCCGCGGCGAACTCCCGGAAGCCGTCCGCAAACGCCCGCAGTGTCAGGCTTTCGTCGTGCTGTTTGGAGCGAAGTTCGTCCACATTCGTACGGTCCAGCGCGTTCAGCCGGCTGAAGCGGGGCTTCTGCGCCGCCGCGTTGGCAGTCTTTTCGATCCGGCCGAGTTTGATCGCGGACAATAACAGCACCACCGCCGTCACGATGAGCACGATATCCAGCAGAATAAATATGACGGCCAGCGTC
>CACZOW010000207.1 GCA_902782885.1 uncultured Ruminococcus sp.
CGGTTTGTCCGGCGTGTATACAGCGGCTTTCAGTTCGTCGAAAGCCAGCGCTTTGACGTCGTCGACCAGTTCGTGCGGCAGCTCCGCAGACTTATACGTGAATTTCTCTTTGCCAATCTCGGCGCGGATGCCTTCGATGAATTCGCAGATCTTTTTGATGGTGCCGTGTCCTTTGATGATGGCGGAGAGCATCACGTCGTCGGGCACTTCCTGGGCGCCAGCTTCGATCATGCAGATCTTCTCTTTCGTACCGGCCAGGGTAACGTACATTTTGCTGCGTTCTCTCTGGGCGGCGTTGGGGTTGATGACCACCTGGTCGTCAACGAGTCCCAGCACGATGCCGCCGATGGGGCCGCCGAACGGAATATCGGACACGGTCAGAGCGGCGGAAGCGCCGATCATCGCGGCGATCTCGGGGGAATTGTCCTGGTCAACGGACAGCACGGTGTTGATCACCACTACGTCGTTCCGCAGATCTTTCGGGAACAGCGGGCGGATCGGGCGGTCAATGACACGGGACGTCAGGATCGCTTTTTCGGAAGGTCTGCCTTCTCTTTTAACGAAGCCGCCGGGGATCTTGCCGACGGAGTAGAGCTTCTCCTCGTAGTCAACACTGAGCGGGAAGAAATCGATGCCCTCTTTGGGCTCTTTGGAAGCGGTGGCGGTGGACAACACCACGGTGTCGCCGTATCTGACCAGGCAGGAGCCGTTGGCCAACTGCGCCATCTTGCCAAATTCCAGCGTAAGTGTTCTGCCGGCGAGCTGAGTTGTGAATGTTCTGTACATATTGTTTCCTTTCCGAAGCTGAGGCGGTAGCATGTAGATTCTGCGTTCCGGCTGCCCTTACGGCCACGCGGCGCTCTTCCCCGCGCCGGAGCGTACAATCTACGCCCTACCTCCGCACCTTCATTGAGTTATTTATTACAAAAGCGAGACTCCGCTCGGGAGCCTCGCTTCAGTATCAGGATTACTTTCTCAGGCCAAGTCTTTCGATCAGGGAACGGTAGCGGGCTACGTCGATCTTCTGAAGGTAAGAAAGGAGGCCGCGTCTGTGACCTACCATGATGAGCAGGCCGCGACGGGAGTGATGGTCCTTCTTGTGGGACTCGAGGTGTTTGTTGAGCTCGTTGATGCGCTCGGTAAGCAGGGCAACCTGCACCTCAGGCGAACCGGTGTCGCCTTCTTTGAGTCCGAAAGTCTTGATGATTTCCTGTTTTCTTTCCTTAGTCATAACATATGTCTCCTTATGTAGAATTCACCTGCATCCGGGAAGAGGTCGGAGTGTCCTTGATCCAGGAAGCGGCATACGGGCGCATGATACCACAAACTGGCGGCGTATGTCAACCGGTTTTTATGAGGGTGAGAATGCGCGCGAGACTGCGGGCTTTTTCAGTTCTTTTCCTGTTTCCGTGAGAATCAAGCGGTGTTGTTCGATCGGAACTTCCTCATGAGGAGGCCTGCGCCCCCTGCCGGCCGCGTTGCACGCCGTTCTGCCGGGAATCGCCCGATGTGGTCGGCCTCTCCTTTCTGACCTGATCCGCGGCCGTGATTACACGCTCGATGTGGTCGGCCGCTCCTTTCTGACCTGATTCGCGGCCGTGATTACACGCTCGATGCGGTCGGCCGCTCCTTTCTGCCTGATTCGCGGCCGGATCTTGCCGGCCGCTCCGCACTCTCGCTCATTTTTTGAAGCAGGCTGCATCGATTTCTTAAAAAAGGTGAAACTTGGCGGTTTTTTGAGAAAAATCAGGCTTCCGGCGCCGACTCTCAGTCCCGGAAGGGACGAATTGTGTCTCGAATGAGACAGTTTTAGCGGTAATCGCCAGTTTAAAAGTAATTTGAAGGTAATAAAACGCTTGTGCAAGTGCTTTGTCCGGCTAAAACCGGCTGAGAGAAGGAGCCGTTTTCTCAAAAATGAGCGATTTTTCACCTTTTTTAAGAAAACGTCAAAGCAGCGGGCATGCGCGACATCAATTATAGTTGATTTCCTCTCCTTGAACCACTTTTCCGGCCCAAGGGCACCTTTGAGGCACCTCTTCGGCACCTCTGCAGCACTTCAAAGTGCTAAAAACCGTTGTATCATACAGCCCACAAACTGGAGAAGCCGGCCGCCCCGAACGAGAAGCGGCCGGCCTGATTGCCGTCTGATCGCGGTCGCCCCTTCAGGTGCCTTGCGCCGCCTCGTCCGGCCACACGTAGAGCCCTTTGTACGCCCGCGCGGCTTCCTCGGTAGTAAACAGCGCGATCGACTCGATCGTAATATAGTATTCGTCGCCAAGCACGGCGGAGCCGTCATTGTAAGGATCGATACGGATCATCGTGACTTCGCCGTCAAGCGTATCAGGATTCATATACCCCGCCGTCGACGCGTCAAAAACAACGATTTCCCACTCGCCGGGTTTTGCGTACTGATATTGTACCATTGCCCAGCCGCGTCCGTCGGTGGTCGTCGCGAAACGGTATTCGCCGCAGAGGTCGTTCTTTGACGCTTTCACTTTCATGGCGACGTATCTGTATTCGTCCGCCGTACCGTATCCGGTATCAACATTTACCGTTGCAAACGGATCGTTGCCCACCACACTCATGTTAGCGCCCTCTTCGAGCCGCTCGATTTCGCAGGCACCGTTTGAGAAAAAAGCATTGTCGCCGAGTTCCGTAAAATCAAGATACAGATCCGTGCCGGGGTCAAGCATCTGCGTCCCCGGTGTCGGAGCTTCGGTAGGTGCGCTGTCGGGCTCTTTGGTCGGCGCACGCGTCACCACGACGGTAGGCGCAGGCGTCGCGGTCCCTTCGGCAGGTTCGTTGCCGGCGGAAGGAACTTC
>CACZOW010000208.1 GCA_902782885.1 uncultured Ruminococcus sp.
ATGAGCGGCCCGATACGAGAGGAGACAACAACGATGAGAAAAAGTGGAGCATTGATCTGGGGAATACTGATTTTACTGGCGGCGGCGGGCCTGCTGTGTTACGCATTCATGCCAAACCTCGCCGTGTTTACCGTGCCGCTCTGGAAGTGGTTCGCGGCGGCGGCGCTGATCTACTGGATGGTCCGGCTGATATTCTTCAGCAATAAACTGTCCAGAAGGCTGAGCTTCGTGTTCCCGCTGGCGCTGCTGTTTCTGGTGTTCGAGCGCGAGATCGGAACGCTGGCGGGCAGAGGCCCGAATTTTGTCAACAACTGGGTGATCGTCCTGGCGGCGGCGCTGTTGACGGCGGCGTTCCACCTGATCTTCCGCGACAAGCCGCTGGTCCGCATCAAGAGCAGCAACACGGTCTACGGCAACGATGCCAACGGGGGACAGAGCGCGGCGGCGTACGCGGGCAATCCCGGTACGCAGAGCCAGAACGGCACCCGCGGCGCAGGCAGCTACGCCGGTGCCCGCACATTCTCCATGGGCAGCAACGTGTGCTACATTGACGCCCTCGAACCTTACGCCGCGGTGTCGAACCGCATGGGCCAGCTCGACGTCTATTACCAGAACGTCGACATGGGCGACCCGGCGCAGCAGGTCACGCTGGCAGTGAACAACGCCCTCGGCCAGACTTCCGTATACATCCCGGCCAACTGGCGCGTCGTCCTCACCACCCAGGACAATCTCGGCGACATCTACGTCCGCCCCGACACCGCCGACGCCGTCCGCGTCTTCAGCGTGACCGTCAGCAACAAAGGCGGCCAGGTGAGCATACTGTCGAAGTAAAGCAGGCAGACGTCTGCCGCGAGTTGACACAATAAAAACGGAGAAGGCGGCCTGCCGGTTGACGGAGGCGGCACAAATATCACAAAACAAAAGCGAAAGCGGCCGAATGGCCGCTTTTTCTGATGATTGACCGCGCGGCGCATTTTTGGTATAATGATAACGTGTAGGTCTATGGCCAACACAGGACAGGAACGCGCTTCGCCGCCATTGAAGCAGGGGCACATTGACGGCATCGCGGGAAACAGAGAGATCGGCAGAAACGGGCACTTTTTTGACTAAAAACGGCGCCCGCCCGGCGGAGCCGTACCGCCGAAGGAGGACAACAGCCATGTGCTATGTTATATACACCGGAGTCGGGCGCGAACAGCAGGTAAAAAAGCTGATCGACCGCACTGTGCCGCGGGAACTGTATACCCGCTGTTTTTATCCTTACCGGCACATGCGCAAGAAGATCGCCGGCAGCTGGGCAGACATATACGAGTGGCTGATCCCGGGCTATTTGTTCGTGATAACGGACCGGGTCGCCGAATTCAGTGTTGCCCTCGGGAGCATTTCGCGCGGCGGCCGTTACGTTCGGCTGCTGGGCGGAGGCAAAAGCGGTGCCCGCGCGGCGGTCAACACCGGCAGCGAAGCGACCGGCGTCAACGCGGACACGGCATTTTCGCCCGTTGACCCCGCTGAGGAAGCCTGGCTGCGCCGAATGCTGGGCGACCGGTGGTTCGATATTGCCCCCGGAGCCGGCGACCCCGAAGAAGGCGACAACGCCGTTGCCGATCTCTCCGCCATCGATTTCGACGAAAACGACCGCGTACGCATCCTGTCCGGTCCCCTGATGAATTTCAGCGGCAACGTCCGCCGCATCGACCTCCACCGCCGCCTGGCCGAAGTCGAGGTGCCTTTTATGGGTACCCTGCAGTGCCTGCGGCTGGGAGTGGAGATACTGGTGCGGGACGGCGAAGAATAATAATAATGGAGAAACAGTAAATATGGCAGAAAAACGCATCGTCCGCTTCAGCCCTCCGGATATTTCGGAACTTGAAATTGCCGAGGTGGCAGAAGCGATGCGATCCGGCTGGATCACCACCGGTCCGCGAACAAAGCTTTTGGAACGGCGTCTCGCCGCATATATTGAAACCGGAAAAACAGATGTCGACTGCACCGGTGCCGAGGCGGAAGCGCGGTACGGGCAGCGCGTCGTATGCCTTAATTCCGCCACGGCGGCCGAGGAACTCAATCTGCGGATCCTGGGTGTGCGGGCGGGCGATGAAGTGATCGTTCCCGCATATACATATACCGCGACGGCATCGGCGGCGGTCCATTGCGGGGCCAGGGTCAGATTTGTTGACATAAAAAAAGACGGTGACGATGCCACGCACATGCCCGAGATGGACTATGAGGCGCTGGAGAGCGCGATCGGGCCGTCAACAAAAGCAATAGTCCTTGTTGATATCGGCGGCATAGTGGCAGACTACGATCGCGTTTTTGAGATCGTTGACCGCAAACGCGCTGTTTTTAAGGCGCTTGAATCGGACGGCACTCCGCTCGGAGACCTGTCGGCGCGCGTTCAGCATACGCTTGGCCGTGTCGCGGTAGTTGCGGACTGTGCGCACTCTCTCGGAGCTTCCCGGACGGTATCCCGTGCCGGGCTGGAGATACTGCGCAGACCCGAGAAGCGTATGACAGGGGCGATCGCCGATATGTCAAGCTTTTCTTTCCATGCGGTGAAAAACTTTACCACCGCGGAAGGCGGAGCGTCAACGTGGCTGCCGCTTCCCGGCATCGGCAACGCGGAAATATACAAAATGTTCCAGCTTCTGAGTCTGCACGGTCAGAACAAGGACGCGCTGGCAAAAACGCGCCCCGGTGTTTGGGAATATGATATCATCGGCCCGTGGTATAAGTGCAATATGACCGACATAATGGCCGCGATCGGGTTGCGTCAGCTTGACCGGTATCCGTCGATGCTGGCCCGCCGGGCTGAGATCATTCGGAGATATGACGCACTTTGCGATAAAATGGGTTTGTTCCATTTGAATCATCACGTCCCGGGTATGGACAGTTCCAATCATCTTTATACGGTACGTGTTCCCGGCATTGACGCCGAGACCCGGAACCGAATAATAGACAAAATGGCAGAGCACGGCGTTGCCACCAGCGTCCATTATAAACCGCTGCCGATGATGACGGCGTACGGACGCGACTGCAGCGCATATCCGAATTCGTATGACTATTTCCGGAACTTGTTCACTTTGCCGCTGTACACGCTGCTGACCGGCGAAGATGTTGAATATGTATGCGAAAGCGCGGAAGAGTCAATCACAGAAGCGTTAAACGAAAGGAAACTTTGAGCGGTCTCCGGCCGCCTGAAGGAGCGCCGTACTGGTAATGTATAAAAGATTTGTAAAAAGAATACTGGATATTGTCATCGCGTTGATCGCGCTGCCGTTTTTCTGCCTGTTTTTCATTATTCTTGCCCCGATCATATTCTTTACGGACAAAGGCCCCGTTTTCTACAACGCGCCGCGTCTCGGGAAAAAGGGCAAAGTTTTCAACATGTATAAATTCCGGTCAATGTACGTAAACGCACCGGATATCAGAAACGCGGATGGATCGACGTTCAACGGCGCAAACGATCCCCGCGTCACAAAGATCGGCAGATTCATGCGAAAAACCAGCCTTGACGAAATTCCGCAGATCCTTAATGTACTTAAAGGCGATATGAGTCTTGTCGGACCGAGGGCGTTTCTGGCGACCTCCGGTAAATCGTATGAAGAAATGGACGAAAAGCGGCAGAAGAGATTGACCGTCCGTCCGGGGATCACCGGCTACAGCCAGGCGTATTACAGAAACTCCATCGGGCTGGAAGAAAAGATAGAAAAAGACTGCTATTATGTTGACCGTGTTTCTTTCGGTATGGATCTGAAGATACTTTTCAGGACAGTCGTGTCTGTTTTTAAGCGGGAAAACGTATATGTCAATACGGACGCCGGCGGAAACGGGGCAAAAGGCGAATGAAAAAATTATTAATAATCGGTGCTTCCATTCTGCAGCTGCCGGCGATCAAAAAGGCGAAGGAGCTCGGATTTTATGTCGGGGTCGTTGACTACAATCCGAAAGCCGTTGGCGTGCCGTACGCCGACGAATTTTTCAATGTCAGCACGATCGATATTGACGGGGTTGTAAAAACCGCGCAAACGTTCCGCCCCGACGGTATAATGACGCTGGCTACGGATATGCCGATAAGGGCGGTCGCCAGAGCCTGCGAAGTGTGCGGACTTCCGGGTATCTGCTTTGACACGGCAGTCAAGGCGACGGATAAGGGCGAAATGATTAAAGCGTTCGACGCCTGCGGCGTAGAGCATCCCTGGTATTACATCGCTCCGGACAAAGCCGCTTTTGATGCAATTGCGGAACAGGTCGTATTCCCGTGCGTAATGAAGCCGACCGACAACGCAGGCAGCCGCGGTGTCGTTTTATGCCGCAGCATCGATGAGCTGAAGGCGCAGTACTGCTATTCCCAGGGAGAGTCCCGCGGCGGAGCGGTGATCATAGAGGAATATCTTTGCGGCCCCGAATTCAGTGTTGAAGTGATCGTCACAGACGGGCGTCCCAATGTACTGCAGATCACTGACAAGCTTACGACCGGAGCGCCTCACTTTGTGGAAATGGGACACAGCCAGCCCACAAAACAGCCCGGATATGTTCAGGAAAAGATCCGCGACCTTGCCGTACGAGCTGTAAAAGCAGTAGGCATATCCAACGGGCCGGCTCATGTGGAAATGATATTGACGGAAAACGGTCCCAAAATGGTCGAACTTGGCGCGCGAATGGGAGGAGACTGCATTACATCTCACCTGGTGCCGTTGTCCACGGGCATTGACATGGTCGGAGCGACTATCCGGCAGTCCTGCGGCGAAGCGGTCGATATAGAACCGAAGTTTAATAAAGGCGCGGCGATCCGTTATTTTCATACCGGCAAAGGCGTGCTGAGGAACATAGAAAATGTCGAACAGGCCGAAGCTATCCCCGGTGTCAGGGAAATATCATTTGTTCGCCGGGCGGGTGATGCCGTAGGAGAGATCGGCAGCAGCGCGGACCGCGTCGGATTCGTGATCGCGCAGGCGGAAGATGCCGACAGCGCAATACGCGCGTGCGAGGCGGCGGTCAAAACCGTTCGATTTACAGTAGATTGATTTTACGGAGAGAGACATGAGCGTTGAAGGGAAAAAATTACTTGTATTAGGCGGAACATCCGCGTCTCTGGATCTGGTAAAGCTGGCGCAGTCCATGGGAGTTTACACTGTCGTAACAGACGATCACGACAAGTCCGAAAGAGTCGCCAAACAGATCGCCGACGAAGTCGCGATGGTCAGCACTACAGACATTGACGGACTGACGAGGCTCGTCAGAGAAAAAAATATTGACGGCGCGTTCTGCGGCCCCAGCGAGTTTAACATACGGAACCTGATCCGGCTGTGCGAAGCCGCAAAACTGCCGTGCTATACGACGATGGCGCTCTGGAACCGCTGCGCCAACAAAGATGAGTTTACCGCCGGCTGCCGGGCATTCGGAGTAGACGTGCCGGAAGAATATACTATCCGGGAAGATATGACCGACCGGGAACTGGATGAGATAGAATATCCCATTATCATCAAACCGGTAGACGGCTGCAGTTCCATAGGCATATCCGTTTGCAGAGAAAAAAGCGAGGTACTGCCGGCGTTTCGCAAGGCGATGAACGCGTCCACGTGCAAGCGGATCATAGCGGAGAAGTATATTGAAAACGGCGGGGAACTGTTCGGAGTCCGGTATCTGGTACAGGACGGGGAGGCATATCCGTATCTGCTGATCGATACGTATGTGGCGGATCCGATAAAACGGACCAGTCTGATAAGCGCTTACACACAGACGCCGTCAAAATACAGCAAATATTATATGGAGAATATGGACGCCAATGTCCGCAAGATGATCAAAGGGATGGGAATAAAGACCGGAACGGTATTTTTCCAGTCTCTCCCGTATAAGGGCCGTATTTACTTCCATGAAATGGGATACCGGCTCAGCGGCGGAATGCTCTATAAATTCACCGAACCCCTGATGGGCATCAACGACATGAAAATGATGATCAGATGCGCGCTGGGCGGAGCGTGTGTTACAGAGGAAGAAACGAAAAGGATCGATCTTCGCTGCGGAGGCAGATACGGCGGACAGTTAATGGTACCGCTGAATGCCGGTACGATAGGCAGGATCGAAGGGCTTGAAAAAGCACTTGCGATTCCCGCGATATATGATTTTATTCAGTATTATAAACAAGGCGAAACGGTCAAAGAAAGCTACATCGGTACTCTGCAGCAGCATTTCGGAAGATTCACCGTTATTGCGGACGATCAGACGCAGCTTAAAGCGGTGATCAGCGAGATCGAAAAGGATCTTTCTATCTATGACACGACCGGGGCAAAGATGAACGTGCTGATGTTTGACACCGACAGAATGGATTGAGACCGGCAGCAATTTGGCATGAAAGTATTGTTCTTTATTACAAGCAGCATGGAAAAACCCAGTCCTTCCTGGCACCTTATGAAGGCGCTGCTGGAAGACGTACTGGCGGCAGGCATCAGTGTTCATGCGATCCAGAGACACTATCCCGAATTAAATTCACCTGCGTTTCCGGAATCCATTCTGGAACACCCGTTATTTTCCTATTCTGAAGTCACCGGTAAGATCGGAGAAAAGAAGAATTTTGTTAAACGTTATCTGGGCGGCATCGGATATGCGCTGAAATCACGGAAGCATTTCAGGCGGCATAACGATTTCGATATGGTATTCGTTCAATCTGCCCCGACATCGCTGTATTATATCCTGACGGCAAAGCATTTTGCCAAAAAACGGCCGGTGCTGTATAACAGCCAGGATATGTTTCCGGGCAGCGCCATAGCCAACGGGTCAATGCCCCGCAAATGGATGCAGAAGATCTTTTACAGGCTTCAGAAGATCGCATATAAAAAAGCGGATGTGATCACGGCGATCTCCGAAGACATGAAGGTAAAGCTGCTGGAGCAGGGCGTGCCGGAAAACAAGATCAAAGTTATTGTGAACTGGTATGACGACCGATCTGTGCGGGAGATCCCGTGGAGCGAAAACCGGTTCGTCACAAAGTACTCTCTGGATCCCGGAAAGTTCTATGTGCAATATGCGGGAACGATGGGAACAAACTTTAATCCGGATATTGTCCTGGCGGTGGCCGAACTGCTGAAAGCAGAAAAAAATATTGTATTTCAGATGATCGGCGACGGAAAGCGCAGGGCGGCGTTCGAAAAGGAAGCCGCGGCGAGAGGGCTGGACAATATTGTCTTTTATCCGCTGCAGCCGCAGGACATGGTCTCGGACGTATACAGTGCCTGCTCAGTCTGTCTGATCCCGCTTAAAGAGGGGGTCATAGGCAATTCTGTGCCCAGTAAAGCGGCGCTTTTGATGGCGTGCGGAAGGGTAATCGTAAACTCAGTCGACGACGGCTGTGATTACGGACAAATGTTTGAGAAAGAAAAGATAGGATTCTCGGCCGGTATAAAAGACGCGCAAAAACTTGCAGAAGATATTGCTTTTCTCAGGGATCATCCGGAATACCGGAAAGAATGCGGTACAAGGGCAAAGCAATACGGTCAACAGTATTATTCCCGTCCGGTAAACACAGAAAAGTACATCAGTTTATTCCGCGACTTTACAGAAAAACGGGATAAAAAGGATTAATTATCATGGGCCTGAAAATAAAAGTGAGAAAATATTCGGCAAAAGAGATACTGTGTTACCTGTTTCTCATATTCAGCTTTATTCCGTTCCTGTTTCCGAATCCGATCGTTAAGACTAATATTCAGCCGTACGCCGCGCTGATCGGCACCGTTATTTTGCTGTTCCATTTCGGCACTCTCTTTAAAACGGTTCAAAGCCGAAACCTGGCGTTAATATTGGGCAGTACGTTTGCGGTGGCTCTGGTGGTCACATTTGCTCTCGGCGCGTCTATAGAGGCGCTTCGCGGGGCGTACAACTACTATGCGCTGTTTATAATTCCGTGTGCAACAGTGATAGTCATGGATATTCTGGATGATTTTCCGGAAGTTCTGTTCAAGACCATGATCATATTGTGGTTTGCGGTCGCAACGATCCAGTTTTTTGTATTTCGCGGATTTGCCACGGAACTGATAAGCAGCGTGCGATGGAGTTACAGATACCGGGGCGTTGTGGGACTTGCCTCGGAACCGTCATTCCTGGGCATCACCTGTTTCTATTTCCTGCATTTTATAAGACGATTTAAGACCGGCAAATTTCTGTTTTCCGTGCTGACGCTGGCAATGGGCGTCCTTTATGCTCAGAGTACGACCGGAATATTGTTTATCGTCGGCTTTTTTGCGGTGTTTCTGCTGGATGAGATCAACACCAGGAGAGGTCTGGTCGTGTGGATCGCAGCCGTCGCGGCCGTTGCACTGTTCATTTATTACGTCAATACCCGACCCGAAACGAACCGGTTGTATCAGCTGTACAACGCGTTCTTCAACGGAGGTGTTGACAGCGTGCTGTCCGACGGAAGCGCGAGCATCAGATACAACGCTATTGGCAGAGCGCTCGGCAACGCAGCCAGAAACTGGTTCATCCCCAGCGGATTCGGCGCCCGCATCGGAAGCGCGTACGGCGGCATGCTGGTCGAACTCGGGATTTTCGCACTGCCGGCGATCCTGCTTATCTCATACGGCTTTTCCCTGACATTCAATAAAATGAGAAGCCGTGTCGTTTATTACATAGTGATCACAATACTTTTGCTCAATAATACGCAGATCGGCAATCCGCTTTTGCTTATGGTCATAGGGATCAATTTTTACTACCGGTTAAAAGCAGTAAAAGCGAAACAGTATCAAGCTCAGGAGGTCGCGGCTGAAAGTGCTGAAATTTATCAGAGCGCATAAAAAGATCCTGATCGATTTTATATACAGCTTTGTTGCGTACGGTCTGCCCACGGTCGTTTTACAGTTTGTAATTCAACCCCTGATCGCGGGAAGGACAACGGCTGACGCAAACGGACTGTTTGTTACGCTGTTCAATGTTGTCAAACTTATGGCCGGTGTGTTTATTGTCCCGCTCGCCAATCTGAGACTTTTGAAAAAGCAGGAATGCGAAAAAAACATAGCGCTTAATTCGTTTTTTAACACGCTGTTTATTGTCGCGATATCCTGTTCCGCCATAATAGGCACTCTGATGAACGGCTTTTACCGGAACTTTAAATGGACCGTTACAGATATAATCCTTTTACTGCTTATTCTTCTGATAATGGGCGTTCACGATTATTTTATGATCGCCTTCAGATTGATACTGAATTACAAAAAGATCGTGATCGATAATATCCTGATCGTTTCCGGGTACGGGATCGGATTGCTGCTGTTTATTTACACCGGACTGTGGGAACTTATTTTCATTACCGGTTATCTGTTCGGTATGATTTACGTACTGTTCAGTACCGATCTTTGGAAAACCCGCCCCGGAACAAAAGACGGATCACATCTGGTACGGCAATACGGAGATCTTTGCGCATCCGATCTTCTGAAAAACGCGACCACATACTGTGACCGGCTCATCATATATCCGGTGCTGGGTGGGTATGATGTATCTGTTTACAATTCGGCTTCGGTAGTCAGTAAGGCGGTCACTGTTATAAGCTCGCCGCTTAGAAATGTTCTGCTTAGCTATATAGTGAACAGCAACGAATTAAAAGTCAGCAGAAAAAAGCTGAAAAAGTATATCCCGCTGGCGGTATTGGGCATCGCGGTCGTATTTGCCGTTTTCTGGGGAGTAAGCATTCTGGCTTGCAAACTGCTTTATCCCAAATATGCGGCAAGCGCTATGCCGTTTATACCGATAATAACGATTGCCATCGTGATAGAAACGACCGGCGCGATACTGAATATCGTACTGTTCAGGTTTGCCAAAACCGTTGTCCAGACCATCATCTCCGCTTTAAAGCTCGGGGTGTATCTTGTCGCGGTATTGCTGCTGGCGATCGTGGCCAAGATGGGGTTGCTGGGCTTCTGCATTGCCATCCTTTTGGCAGATATAACATTTATCACCGCGGTCCTTGTCGGACTCAGTAAAAATATAACACTTACAGAATAACGGAGGTAAAAATGATTGATTTTGCCGGAAAAACACTTTTGATAACGGGAGGCACCGGATCGTTCGGAAACGCGGTGCTAAAGCGGTTTATTGACACCGACATAAAAGAGATCCGCGTATTTTCCAGAGACGAACTGAAGCAGGACGATATGCGCAGACATTATCACAACGACAAGCTGAAGTTTTATATCGGCAATGTGAAGGATATCGAATCTGTCCGGAATGCCATGCACGGTGTTGATTACATTTTTCACGCGGCGGCGCTTAAGCAGGTGCCTTCATGCGAGTTTTTCCCGATCGAAGCGGTCAAAACAAACGTCCTCGGTACAGAGAACGTACTTACTGCCGCTATTGAAGAAGGCGTAAACACGGTCATCTGTCTTTCAACGGACAAAGCGGCATATCCGGTCAACGCAATGGGCACGTCAAAGGCAATGATGGAAAAAGTCATTGTGGCCAAGAGCAGGACAACAAAGAAAACCAAGATCTGCTGCACGCGCTACGGCAACGTATTATGCAGCCGCGGCAGTGTGATCCCGCTCTGGATCGAACAGATCAAAGAAGGAAAGACCCTGAGTCTGACCGATCCCACCATGACCCGGTTCATCATGTCGCTGGAAGAAGCCGTTGATCTTGTGCTCTTCGCATTTGAAAACGGTGTTTCCGGAGATATTCTCGTTCAGAAGGCGGCAGCGACGACAATCGAAGTCCTTGCGGAAGCACTTAAAAGGCTTTTCCATTATGAATGCGAGAACCGGATAATAGGCCTTCGTCACGGCGAGAAGACGTACGAGACACTGCTTACGGACGAAGAATGCTACCATGCCGTAGACCTGGGTAATTTTTACCGCGTCCCCTGTGACAAGCGCGATCTGAATTACGAAAAATATCTGGACGAGGGTACTCCCCGCAGCGGCCTTACTCAGTTCAACAGCCGCAACACCAGACTGCTTACTGTTGAAGAGACGATGGAAAAACTGCTTACCATACCTTATGTAAGAGATGAATTGGCATCGGTGGGGATAAAATACTGATTTTCGCAGTTATATGACTCAGGAGCAGACACTTATTCAAATAGTAAAAAAAGTGCTCGGAGAAGACCGCGGCACGGTACCGGGTGATCGACCGGATTGGCAGAGTATTGTCGATCTGGCCAAAAAGCACGGTCTGCTGGCGTTCGTTTACCTGTATGCGGGAAATATTGACGTGTCGGAACAGCCCGGACAGGAAATCATGTCTGCACTTGAAAAAAGTTACGCGGCTGAAGTGATGGTGAATGTCCTTCAGCAGAACGCGATAACGGAAATGCGCAGCGCTTTTGAAGCCGCCGGCATAGACAACATGTTCATAAAGGGTGCGGTAACAAAAGGACGGTACAAAAACGAACTGCTCCGGTCCATGGGAGATATAGATTTCCTTTATAAACCGGAGCAGGACGCGCTTCTTAAAAAGGCCATGGGCGAGATCGGTTTCAGGTTCGGAAGCAACGGACGCGTTCATGATTCTTACCGCAAGGGAACATATCTGAACGCGGAGGCGCACCGGCAGCTCATATCCCCGTCCTCTCCTTATGAGGCGTTCGGCAGAAATATATGGGAGAGATCCGAACCGGTATCTGCTCCAGGTCACTGCCGCCGGATGACTATCGAAGATGAGATCATATTCAATGTTATACATTTTGCCTCTCATTTTAAAAAAGGCGGCGCGGGCGTCAGGTTCGTTATCGACGTATGGGTATACAGCCGGTATGACGCGGACTGGGATCATATTTACGCGGAATTAAAGAAACTGCAGTTATTTGATTTTTATCAGAATGCGTTGTCATTGGCCGGCAAATGGTTCGGAGGCGGCGAACGTTCGGATATTACGGACGCAATGGAGGAATACGTATTGACCGGAGGTGTATTCGGTTCAGCGCGAAACAGGACGGACGCGGTGATCGCCAAAGGGAAACTGAACTATTTCAGGAGGAGCGTTTTCCCGCCGTTCAAGGATATGCAGTCAATGTATCCCTGGCTTAAACATAAGATCGCCCTTCCGTTTGCGTGGGCGGCGCGCGGCGTAAAAAGTTTGACCTGCCGCAGAAAAAATGTCAAGATCTTGCTGGCGCCCGTGAGCGCCGGCGACGAGCAAAACGCATTGAAACTAATGGAATTCTACAAAGAATGCGGGTTGTAAAACGCGGCAGATTCCGGCTGACGAACAGGAGAGTAGAATAATGAAAATACTGGTGACCGGTTCCGCGGGCTTTGTTGGGCGCAACCTTGTCGAGAACCTCAAAAACATCAGAGACGGAAAAAACAGGACCAGACCCGGGCTCCGTATCGAGGAGATCTTTGAATATGATCTGGATAATACGGAGGAGCAGCTTGAGCAATATTGCAGGGACTGTGACTTTGTGTTCAATCTGGCCGGGGTCAACCGCCCCAAGGATCCTGCTGACTTCAAGAAGGGCAATTACGGGTTTGCCTCAAAACTGCTGGATACGCTGAAGAAAAGCCGTAATAATTGTCCCGTCATGCTTTCGAGCTCGCTGCAGGCAACGCTTGCGGGCCGATTCGGCACATCGGAATACGGATTGTCCAAGCTGGAAGGAGAGCGGTTGTTTTTTAATTACGCAAAAGAGACCGGTGCCAGCGTATACGTATACCGGTTCCCGAATCTGGCAGGCAAGTGGGTACGCCCGAATTACAATTCGGCGGTAGGCACTTTCTGCAACAATATTGCCAACGA
>CACZOW010000209.1 GCA_902782885.1 uncultured Ruminococcus sp.
ACCGTGGAGAATATGTATGTTGCCCGCGCGCGCAGTTTCAAACTCAAATCCACGCTGCCGAAACTGCTTTCCGACGTGGAAGAAGTAGAACTGCATAACTCCGCTTTCGAACGGATGCCCGAACATCTCGACGTCACCACGCTGGACAGCGATATGACCGTCGCCATGCAGAAACTCAGGCGTATGGAAGAGATCTATTCGGAACTCCCCGCGCTGGACTGCGGTGCGTGCGGCGCGCCTACATGCCGGGCGCTTTCCGAAGATATCGTCCGCGGCAACGCCAAGATCACCGACTGCGTGTTCGTGCTTAAGGAACGCGTGCGCAATCTCGCAAAAGAAATGATGGAACTGGAGGAACTGCTGCCTCCTACTTTAGAGAACAGAAAGGGATAATAATTATGACAGTTAAAGAAGTTGCCGACAAACTCGGTCTTAAAATTCTTACCGGAAACGGCGAAAAAGAGATCAAAGGTTTTTATTCCTGCGACCTGCTCAGCTGGGTGATCTCCCACGCGGGCCCCGGAGACATGTGGGTCACCGTGATGAATAATATCAATATTCTGGCCGTCGCGTCTCTCGTAGACGTTGCGTGCATCGTGATCCCCGAAGGCGTCGAGATATACGAAAATCTCGCGGAGCGCGCCAACGAAAAGGGAATAACGATCCTGGCGACCGATCTTTCCGCCGCGGACATCATCATCAAGGCCTCGGATACCGTGCGCGGCATCGGCTGAAGAGATCAAATCCCACGCGGTCCGGTCAATATGGGCAAACAGCGCATCCACGTAGATCTGCATATGCATTCCTGCCTCTCACCGTGCGGCGACAACGAAATGACGCCGGTGAATCTGGTGGGATTGTCTGCGCTTAACGGGCTCGATGCCATTGCCCTTACCGACCATAATATTTCTCTGAACGTTCCTGCCGCCGTGTTGGCGGGGGAGGCGTACGGAGTGACCGTTGTCCCCGGAATGGAACTGGAAACATCCGAAGAGATCCATGTAGTATGCCTTTTTCCGACGCTCGAACTGCTGGAAGAATTCAGGCAGTATGTAGTCGCATCCTATGTGCAGGTGCCTAACCGGCCGGAGATCTTCGGAGAGCAGCGGATAATGAATTCCGACGACGAGCAGACCGGAGAGTATCCCTGGCTGCTGCTGGCGCCGACCGGGATCAGCATCGATGACGCGATACCCAAAGTATTGGAAATGGGCGGCGTCGCGTACCCCGCGCACGTTGACCGGGATTCGTACAGCACACTTTCGGTACTGGGCGCCATGCCGTACGGCTACCCGCTGCATTTTGCGGAGATATCTTACGAGTGCGATCCCGAATCATTATTTGCACAGTATCCGTTTATGCGCGAATATACACTGATACACGCGTCAGACGCACATTATCCGCAGTTCATTGCAGATCCCGGCGCCGAACTGGAAGTAGAGGAGAATACCCCGGAAGGCATAATAAAGGCACTGCGGGAATTACCGTCGGGTCTCGTGCTGTGACCGGGGCTGCTTTGCCTTTCAAATCGGAGGATGATCAATAATGAGATCTGATATCAGAAATAAATTTCGGATCGCGGCGGCAATACTGTCGCTGCTTTTGCTGTTTATATCCGCGGGCTGCATGAACGGCGCGGAGCCGGAGCCGACGTTCCGCAACGTGACGCTTCCGCCGGAGACCGAAACGCCTTCCGAACCTGTCAATACCGATAACGTGCCGGAGTCCGCGTCGCCCTCCCCGGAGAATACCGGGACGCCCGTTCCCACCGATGTACCGACGGAAACGCCCACCGCGGAACCCACCGCGACACCCGAACCCACCGAAGTGCCCACGGAGCGTCCGGATACCGAAACGCTCAAATTCAGGGACTATTACGACAAAGACAAAGGCAATATCCGCACGCTCTGCGGTATCTCTCCGGATTCGCCGGAAGGTTACCGCGACCATGTGCTTGCAAATCTTTTCGACAACGATGAGCGCTCATACTGGTCTTATCTGAACAGCACGCTGGACGTACAGCTGACCCTGGATTTTTCCACGCCCGTGTATATCGCGCAGTTGGACAACTGGTGGTATACGCTGAATAAAGTATATTATTACGAGCTTGCGGTGCGTTACGCGGGCAGCGATGAATTCGTGACAGTGCTGGACCGCAGCAAAAACACGTCTTCCGACGAGACGCAGGACAATCTGAATTCCGGTCCGATCGTATCTGTACGCTACACTTTTTTTGACAACAGCCTGCTCAACAAGTGGGTCCAGTTCGCGGAGGTATATATGAAGGGCTTTGCTTTCTCTTCCGAAACGTACGAGATCGACTACGCCAATAAGATCGTATATATTCCCGAAGCAGTCGACGCGGACACTTTCATAGCGGCGATCGAATTCACGGGAAAATGCAAGGCAAGCATCGGATTTATGCCGGACAGCGTCGGCACCGTTACGGACGCCTCTGTTCTCAGGCTGACGTACAATAAATATCTCAACGACGAATATCAGGTGAGATATAAAGCGCTCGCGCCGGCG
>CACZOW010000210.1 GCA_902782885.1 uncultured Ruminococcus sp.
CTCCATTTCGTAAGTGACCGTGCCGTTGTGGCCGCGGTAAACGCTGCTGTCGCCGCTGTCCTGATAGGCGCCCGCGGACAATTTAATGCTGTATTGCCCGCTGCCCAGCCGGCTGAACGCGTTTTTATCGATGCCGGACAATGATTTCAGCAGGTTATTCTGGGAGTCAATGCAGTTGTACCCCCACTTCATTTTCGCCGGATCGCCGCCGATCAGGAACGGCGCCGTGACGGCAAAATCGTTGACGTAGACCGCGATATCGAAAGCGCCGGAAACGTTGTCCAGCAGCCGGTATTCGGCGGGCGGCGTTACGGAGCCGACCTCGATCTTGTATTCCTTGTCCCACTCCGCGATACCCGCGCCGTTCAGCATGTAACGGATGCCGAATATGCTGTCCGTTGCCGCCGTTGCGCCGAAATTCAGATTCCAGAGGTACGCCGCGGAGTAGCCGAGATTTTCCATAAAGCGGTCGATGTTCCGGTCGAAAGCGGAGCTGTAATGCGCCACGGAGCGGTATCCCAGTCCGATGGCTTCGTTGTAGCTGCGGGAGAAATTCTGCCCCACGCCCGCGAAACCGGACTCGCCGGACTCCGCGCGGTCGCGTTCGATGCGCGCCAGCACTTCGTTCATTTCCGCCCGGTATTCGGTGTACGCGGCGGACGTCTCGTAGGTGTGGGCTTTGTCCAGTCCGGTGAGCAATTTTTTCCAGTGGTCTGTCCCATCGTTCAAACACAGCGTCAGCGTAAAGACGCCCACGAGGCACAGCGCGCAGACGCGGACAACGCGCCGCGCCGCGGATTCCGGCGGTGCCCCGGCGGGCAATTCACCTCTGCCCTGCCGTTCCGGCGCCGAACGCACGATCAGCGCCGCCGCCATGAACAGCACGGACAACGCCGCCGTGAGAACAAAAAGCTTGCGGATATTGCCCCCGTCCGGCACATTTTCCTTCATGCGCCGGGCAGCGATACACAGCGCCGCCATACCGGCGATCGCCCCCGGATAATAGCCCGGACTCAGCCGCGCGGCACCGAGCGCGCCGCGGAACGCCAGCAGCACGCCCAAAGCGCACAGCACGAACGTCCAGCGGTACGGGAACCAGTTGGGATGCTGAAAGATATGCCAGGCATTGTCCAGCGGCGTATAGACCGTGGATAATATCATGAAACCCAATATTGCCGCCGCGCCCAGTTTTGAACGCAGCTTCGTCCTGCGGTCCGCGAAAAACGCGGGCAGCATCAGGAGCGCTGCCGCCCCCGCATAAAAGAACGGCGCACCGGTATTTGTGATATTGTCGTACTCGCCCGGGAAAAGTTTGCGCACAAATTGCGTCAGATTATAATTCCAGTCGGAGGGGTATGTGCTGTTGTCGTTGCCGATCTTGCCCTCGGTCAGCGAGAAATACGTGGGCAGCACCAGCCACGCCGCCAGCGCCGCCGCCAGCAGCACGCATCCGGCAAATTTCAGAACACGCTGTGTATAAAACCACACCCGGAGCTTCGTTCCGGACGTAAGCTCCGCCTTTGACGGCTGCCGGTCAATACAGTAATACACGAAATAAATTGCCGTGAACACGCCGCACATGAACGCGACGTAGTAGTTGGCAATAAAAATATACGCGAGCGCTGCCGCCAGCCCCGCCATTCGGCCGCGGTCAACAAGTTCTTCGGTGAAATACAGGAGCAGCGGCAGCACGATCACGCCGTCCAGCCACATTACGCACATGGAGTACACGCAGTTGTACGAGCACAACGCGTACAGCGCCGCGAACAGCACCACCAGCCCGCGGGAGGCAATACCGCGGCTCGTTTCCTGTCTGAGCCCGCTGCCGTCAGGCAGGTCTCCGGCGTGCCGCCTCCGCACGCGGTCGAGAAAGATCGCCATCGTCGTTCCGCACAGACCGATCTTAAGCGCAGTCAGGAACGTCAGCCCCGCGGGCATATATTTGTCCGGGCAGAACACAGTGAGCCAGGAGAGCGGACTGGAGCTGTAGTATGCAAACACGCCGGTGTAGTTGCTGCCCAGCACTTTGCCCCAGTTGAAATACAGATCGGATACCGAGCGCACATGTTTAAGGCCCGCCAGAAATTCGACGTACTGCCCGGACATGTCCATTATCAGCAGCGATTTTCCGCCGAAGGGCGCCATGCCGTACACCGCAAATATATACAGCGCGGTCAACGCCGGCAGCAGAAAGCCCAG
>CACZOW010000211.1 GCA_902782885.1 uncultured Ruminococcus sp.
ATACTTCGTGATATGATGTATTCCGCGAAGGGAGGTATGGCGCCTTATGGACGTTCAACTGAAGCGCGGACTTTTGGATGTGTGCGTGCTGGCGGCGATCAAGAATGAAGATTCATACGGGTACAAGATCATCAAAGATATGAAACCGTATGTCGAATTGTCCGAATCCACACTGTACACGATATTGAAGCGGCTGGAGGCGGCGAGCATGTTGACCGTGCGCACCGCGGAACACGACGGCAGACTGCGGAAGTATTACCGCATCACCGGCGCGGGACTCCGGCGCATCGAGGCGTTCAAGGCCGAATGGAAAGAAGTCATATCTATTTACCGGTTTGTGTGCAAGGAGGACAACAATGCTTAAAACTGAATTTCTCGAACAATTGCGGGCCGGGCTGGCCGGATTGCCGCAGGAGGATATTGACGGCCGCGTCGCGTTTTACAGCGAAATGATCGACGACCGCATGGAGGAGGGGCTTTCGGAAGAGGAGGCCGTGGCCGGCGCGGGAAAGATCAGCGATATCGTGACGGAAACGCTGAACGATATTCCGCTTAAAAAGATCGTGAAAGAGAATATGGCGATCAAACGCTCGCGCAGCGGCTGGGAGATCGCGCTGCTCAT
Source organism: uncultured Ruminococcus sp. (assembly GCA_902782885.1). GTDB lineage: Bacteria > Bacillota > Clostridia > UBA1212 > UBA1255 > UBA1255. Next base: position 623 of record CACZOW010000211.1, read on the forward strand.
ACTGGGCTTCCCGCTGTGGTTCCCGCTGCTGGTCGCCGCGGTCGCGATACTGTTTTCGCTGTACATCGTGCTGTGGTCGCTGGTCATTACACTGTGGGCGATCGAAATGTCGCTTTGGGCGTGTGCGCTGGCCGGGCTCGTCATGGCGGTATTTTACGGCATTAAGAGCGATCTGCTGCCGTGCCTCGCGCTGCTGGGCCTCGGCCTGTTTGCCGCCGGGCTGTCAATACTGCTGTTCTTCGGCTGCGTCGCGGCCACGAAAGGCATGATCCCGCTCACCAAAAAGATACTGCGGGGCTTTAAAAAACTGTTCATCAGAAAGGAGCGCTCAAAATGAAAAAAGGATTTATTATCGCGGCGGTCGTGCTGATCGCGGCCGGGATCATACTGTTTACGGGGGCGCTGATCGCGGCGGATTTCGATACTACTAAACTGGGAACCGCAAAATACGAGACCAACTCGTATACGCTCGACGAGCCGTTCCGAAATATAGATATCGATACGCACATTGCCGACATTATTTTTAAGCCCGCTGCGGACGGTATTGCCTGCGTGACTTGCTTCGAACAGACCAAAATGCGGCACACAGTGGCCGTAGAGGGCGGTACGCTCAAGATCGGAGTTGACGATGACCGCAGCCTGTTTGACCGCCTGTCGTTCTTTAACAAGCCATTGACCATAACAGTATACCTGCCTCAAAGCGACTTTGACAATATCTCGATCCGTACTTCGACGGGCGACATACGGTTCGACAAGCTTTCGGCGAAGGAGATCAAGCTGAAAACGTCCACGGGCGATATCACAGTGAGTTCGGTCAACTGCTCCGGGACCGTCTCGGCGAAAGTCAGCACCGGCGATATCAAATTCACCGATATCATGTGCAACACGCTGACGACCGAAGGCAGCACCGGCGATGTGTTACTTGACTGCTGCAGAGCCGCAAAGTTCCAGATCAAGACTTCCACCGGCGACGTGCGTTTTGACGGCAGCGACGCGGAGGATATTACGGTCAAGACCTCTACCGGCGACGTGACGGGCACGCTCCGCAGCGGCAAACGGTTCACGGTCAAGACCTCCACCGGCGATGTTTCCGTTCCGGCTTCCACGGACGGCGGCAATTGCGAGATCACGACGTCAACGGGAGACATTAATATTAAAGTGATTTGGTATATTGACTGATTCTACTAAGGTTGAAAAAAAGCCCGGGAAGTGGTATAATCTCTCTTGCAACAGGAGGTGCGGTACCATGGTAAAAAACGGGTTTTTCCCGGAGATCAACGGCAACTTCGGTTTTGGATGCATGAGGCTCCCTATGAATGGGGACGAAGTTGACACAGAAGAGTTTGCGAGGATGGCGGACGCGTTCGTTGACGCGGGGTTCAACTATTTCGACACCGCCCACGGGTACATCCGGGGCAAGTCGGAAACGGCCATCAGAGAAGTGGTAGCGCGGCGGTACGGCAGGGAGCGGTTCCTGCTGGCAAACAAGTTATCGGATCCATATTTCAGCAAAGAAGCGGACGTGCGGCCGCTGTTCGAGAAGCAGCTGGAGCTGTGCGGGGTCGAGTATTTCGACTTCTATCTGATGCACGCGCAGAACCGGAACAACTATTTGAAATTCAAAGAGTGCAAAGCGTACGAGACCTCCTTCCGGCTTAAGGAAGAAGGTCTCGTGCGTCATTTCTGCCTGTCGTTCCATGACAAGCCCGAGGTGCTGAACATGATATTGACCGAGCATCCTGAGATCGAGGCGGTGCAGCTGCAGTTCAATTATATTGACTACGACGACCCGTCCGTACAGGCGCGCGGAACGTACGAAGTGTGCGAAAAGCATGGCAAACCGGTAATCGTGATGGAGCCGGTCAAAGGCGGCAGCCTGGTGAATCTGCCGGAGGCGGCGGACAACGCACTGCGCGCGCTCGGCGGCGGGAGCAACGCCTCTTACGCGATACGGTTCGCGGCGGGTTTTCCCAAGGTGGCAATGGTGCTTTCCGGCATGAGCAACTTCGACCAGATAGCGGACAATCTCGGCGCCATGACCGATTTCAAACCGTTGGACGCCGTAGAACTGGACGCGCTCGCCGAAGTGTGCCGCGTGATCCGGAGCCGTAAGCAGATACCGTGCACCGATTGCCGCTACTGCATCGAGGCCAACACCTGCCCGCAGGGCATCCAGATCCCGAAACTGTTTGCCGCAAAGAACACGTACGACATGTTCCGCAACTGGAATACCAAGTTTTACTACAATTCGGTCCTGACGGGGGAGCAGCACGGCAAGGCCTCCGACTGCATACAGTGCGGCATGTGCGAGAGCGTGTGCCCGCAGGGGCTGGAGATCCGGCGGTTGCTGGAGACGGTGGCGGAGACGTTTGAAAAGCGTTGACCGCGTAAAAAACGAGAGGTGAGTATGTTGACCGAACTGATCAAAAAAGGCTATATCGGCAACCCGGCGCAACTGGTGACGCTCCGGCGCGTGACCGTGGCGGAGGGCAAAGCGAAAGGCACCGGCATTATCGAAGTGCGCACCGCGGGCGGGCTGGAGCTGGACCTGCTGCCGGACGCCGGTCTGGATATCGGGCAGTGCCGGTTCCGCGGTGTCAATATGAGCTGGATGAGCAAAAACGGCTACGACAGCCCGGCGGCGATATCGCCTTACGAGACCGAATTCGTCAACACATTTCCGGGCGGCCTGCTGTACACCTGCGGCCTGCGCTCCGCCGGCCCCGCCAACCGGGACAACGGCGAATGGCACCCGCTCCACGGCCGCTACCACAGCCTTCCGGCGGACAACATCACCACCGACATCAGCGGCGACGAACTGCTCGTCAAGGGAACGGTCCGCGAGACCGCACTGTTCGGCCACGTGCTGGAAGTGAAGCGCACGATCCGGATCCCGGTGCGGGGCGCATCGGTCACGGTGGAGGACGTGGTCACCAATCAGACCCATTTCGATGAAGAAATAATGCAGATATATCACTGCAATTTCGGTTATCCGCTGCTTTCCGAGCGGGCGAAACTGGTATTGCCCTCCGCACGCCGTACGATCCCGCGCACCGAATTTGCCGCCACCGGTCTGGGCCGGGAGTGCGTGTTTGACCCCCCGGTGCCCGGCGAAGAAGAGCGCGTGTTCTTCCACATTATGGAGCGGGATTTCCGCGCGCGGCTGGACAATCCGGAACTGGGAGTAAGCATGACCATTTCCTGGAGCGGCGACACGCTGCCGG
>CACZOW010000212.1 GCA_902782885.1 uncultured Ruminococcus sp.
TACGTGAAGCCGGTGCTGAAACTGCTGGAAGAAGTTGACGTGCGCGGCATATCCCACATCACCGGCGGCGGTTTTTATGAGCATATTCCGCGGTCCGTGCCCGAAGGGCTGTGCGCCGTTATCGACCGCGCGGCGGTGAAGGTGCTGCCGATATTTGAACTTATTGCCCGCACCGGAAATATCTCCGAGCACGATATGTTCAACACCTTCAATATGGGCGTGGGAATGTGCATCACCGTGGCGCGCGGGAAGGAAGAGAAGGCGCTGGAAGTGCTCCGGGCTCAGGGTGAGGACGCTTACATTTTAGGCGAGATCGCGTTTGCCTCCGGGGAAGAGCGCATCGTTATACGCTGAGGAGCAGGACGCGCGTTCCTGCGGGAGGAAAATATGGCGGACAATAAGATCGGCGCTGCCGTACTGGTATCCGGCGGCGGCACAAATCTTCAGGCGATCATCGACGCGGCGGAGGCGGGGAAGCTGCCTCACGTATCGCTGCGTGCGGTGATCTCCAGCAAAGCGGACGCGTACGCGCTGGAGCGGGCGAAGAAAGCCGGGATACCGGCGTTCGTTGTCAGCAAAAAAGCGGCCGGATCGCAGGAGGCGTTTGAGGCGGGGATCGAAGAAAAACTCGTACAGTGCGGTGCGGAAGTGATCGTGCTGGCGGGGTTCATGTGCATATTGTCCGCGGAATTCACCGCAAGGCACCCGGAGCGCATCATCAATGTACATCCGTCGCTCATACCCTCGTTCTGCGGCAAAGGCTACTACGGTCTCAAAGTGCACGAGGAAGCGCTGAAGTACGGCGTCAAAGTGACCGGCGCCACGGTGCATTTCGTCAATGAGATCCCGGACGGCGGCCGCATCATCGCCCAGAAAGCGGTGAAGATCCGGGAAGGCGACACGCCGGAGAAACTGCAGAAGCGCGTAATGCGCGAAGCGGAATGGAAACTGCTCCCGGCGGCGCTGGAACAGGTCTGCGCCGGAATAGCGGCACAGAAACGGTAAACAAAATGATCTGAAACATACGGCAATCTTACGGCAATTAAACGGCAACAGAAAGAAGGTCTTGCAATGCCCGAATTCCAACTTGAAAAACTGCTCTCGGAAAACACTTATCCGGGCCGCGGCATCGTCCTCGGCCAGTCCGCAGACGGCAAAAACGCGCTGATCGCCTATTTCATCATGGGCCGCAGCGTAAACTCGCGCAACCGCGTTTTTGAAGCATTTGACGGCGGAATGCGTACCAAGGCGTACGACGAATCTAAGGTCGTTGACCCCAGCCTGATCATCTATAATCCGTACCTCCGTGCGGAGACGGACGGCCTTAAGGCGGATATCGTTACCAACGGCAACCAGACGGATACGATATATGATTTCATCATGGAAGACCCCTGCGACAGCCGCGCGTTCGAAAAGGCGCTCGCGACCCGCACTTTCGAGCCGGACGCGCCTAACTATACGCCGCGCATTTCGGGCATCGTGCGCTACGGGGAAGGCACTTTCGACTACAGCCTTTCCATTCTGAAGAGCAACGGCACTCCGGACGTGTGCCGCCGTTTCTGCTTTGACTACGAGCCGGAAGCGGGCGTGGGCCACTTCATCCATACGTACCGCTGCGACGGCAGCCCGATACCGTCTTTTAAAGGGGAACCGGAGGAAGTTGCCCTCCCGAACACCGCGGAAGAACTGGCGCGGCTCGTATGGGACAATCTCAACGCCGACAACAAAGTTTCGCTGTTTGTCCGCGCGGTACCGCTCACGGGCGGCAGACCCACCGACATAATCATCAACAAAAACATTTAAGGAGCACACGGCAATGAAAAGATTTGAGCTTAAATACGGCTGCAACCCCAACCAGAAACCCGCCGAAATATACATGCACGACGGTTCGGATCTGCCTATCGAGATCCTCTCCGGACGCCCGGGCTACATCAATTTCCTGGACGCGCTGAATTCCTGGCAGCTGGTCAAGGAACTGAAAGCGGCGCTGGGCCTGCCGGCGGCAACGTCCTTCAAGCACGTGAGCCCCACGTCCGCGGCCGTGGGTATCCCGCTTTCGGATACGCTGAAAAAGGCCGTGTTCGAAGACGATATCGAGGGCCTGGACGATTCGCCGCTCGCGTGCGCGTACGCCCGCGCCAGAGGCACGGACCGCATGTGCTCTTTCGGCGACTGGGTGGCGCTTTCCGACGAGTGCGACGCCACTACGGCGAAAATGATAAAGCGCGAGGTGTCTGACGGCGTGATTGCCCCCGGCTACAGCCCCGAGGCGCTGGAGATACTGCGCACCAAGCGGAAGGGCGCGTACAATATCGTTAAAATTGACCCCGGGTACGTGCCGGATCCGCAGGAGCACAAGCAGGTATTCGGCATCACGTTCGCCCAGGGCCGCAACAACTTCCGGATCGACCGGGCGCTCCTGGACAATATCGTTACCGCCAACAAAGATCTGCCCGAATCGGCCGCGCGGGACCTGATCGTTTCGCTGATCACGCTGAAATACACGCAGTCCAACTCGGTGTGCTACGCCGTGGACGGGCAGGCCATCGGCGTGGGCGCGGGACAGCAGTCGCGCATCCACTGCACGCGGCTCGCGGGCTCCAAAGCGGACACCTGGTTCCTCCGTCAGCACGAAAAGGTGCTGGGACTGCCGTTCCGCGAAGATATCGGGCGGCCGGATAGGGACAACGTCATCGACGGCTATATCAACAAAAATGAAGAGGACGTCTGCGCGGACGGCGTATGGCAGCGGTATTTCACGCGGCAGCCGGAGCCGTTCACCGCGGAAGAAATGCGCGAGTTCCTGAAGACCCGCGACGGCGTGGCGCTGGGCTCCGACGCGTTCTTCCCGTTCTCGGACAACATCGAGCGGGCGCATAAGAGCGGCGTAAAATACATTGCCGAACCCGGCGGCTCCATCCGCGACGACGCGGTGATCGAGTGCTGCGACAAATACGGTATGGTGATGGCGTTTACCGGCATGCGGCTGTTCCATCACTGATAATATGAGCGCCCGGCGGCGGGCGGAACGTCAATTAATACGAGGTGCATCGTTTTGAAAATAATGGTCGTAGGCGGCGGAGGCAGAGAGCACGCCATAATAAAGAAACTCCGGGAGAACCCCAAGGTAAGCGAGATCTACGCGCTGCCGGGAAACGGCGGGATCGCCGCCGACGCGCAGTGCGTGCCGATCGGGGCAAAAGACCTCGACGCGATCACCGCGTTTGCCGTAAAGACCGGCATCGACTACGCGGTTGTGGCGCCGGACGATCCGCTGGTGCTGGGTCTGGTGGACCGGCTGGAATTCATGGGCATCCCGTGCTTCGGCCCGAACCGCCGGGCGGCGATCATCGAGGGCAGCAAGGCATTCTCCAAGGAACTGATGCACAAATACGGCATACCCACCGCGGAATACCGCATATTCGACGATATGGACGCGGCGCTGGGGTACGTTGACGACGCCCCGCTGCCGGTCGTGGTGAAAGCGGACGGGCTGGCGCTGGGCAAGGGCGTTATCATTGCCCGCAGCCGCGAAGAAGCGCGCGATGCCATCCGTTCCATGATGCAGGATAAATTGTTCGGCGCGAGCGGCGACAAAGTGGTCATCGAGGAATTTCTCGAAGGTCCCGAGGTCTCGGTGCTGGCGTTCACCGACGGCAAAACGATGATCCCGATGGTGTCGTCAATGGACCACAAACGCGCCGGAGACGGTGATACCGGCCTCAACACCGGCGGTATGGGCACCGTGGCGCCCAACCCGTACTACACCCCTGAGATCGCTGCGGAATGCATGGAAAAGATCTTTCTGCCGACGATGCGGGCAATGAACGCCGAGGACCGCACATTCAAAGGCTGCCTGTATTTCGGTCTGATGCTCACGCCGCGGGGTCCTAAAGTCATCGAATACAACTGCCGCTTCGGCGATCCGGAGACGCAGGTAGTGCTGCCGCTTCTGGAAAGCGATCTGCTGGATATAATGACGGCGGTGACGGAGGGGCGCCTGGCGGAGGCGGACGTGCGGTTCTCGGACAAAAACGCGGCGTGCGTCATAATGGCGTCGAAAGGCTATCCGGCAAAATATGAAAAAGGGTTCGAAATTTATGTGCCGGAAGATCTGAAGAAGAACGTTTATTTTGCCGGCGCGGCGCTGAAGGACGGAAAACTGGTCACTTCGGGCGGCCGTGTGCTGGGCGTGACGGCGGTGGCGGACACGCTGGAAAACGCGCTGGAGAAAGCGTACGAAGGCGTGTTCTGCGTGTGCTTTGACAACGCGTATTTCCGCCGCGACATCGGCCGGCGCGCGCTGGAAGCCGGCGGCATACAGCCTGGACAAGGAGTCTGAAATGGTATACAGAGTATTTGTGGAGAAACGTCCCGGGGTCTCCAATGAAGCGGAAGCCCTGAAAAACGATATACGTACACTGCTGGGTATTGACAGCCTGGAAAAAGTGCGGCTGCTGAACCGGTACGACGCGGAGAATATTGACCCGGAGCTGTTCGAATACGCTAAAAAGACCGTATTCGCCGAGCCCCAGACCGATACCGTTACGGAAGCCCCGGATCTGACCGGTGCGGCCGTGTTTACTGTGGAATATCTGCCCGGCCAGTTCGATCAGCGCGCCGACTCCGCGGCGCAGTGCATACAGATCATCTCGCGCGGCGAACGTCCGGCGGTGCGGTCCGCGAAAGTGTACGCGCTGTACGGAGAATTGACGCCGGCGCAGTTAGAGGCGATCAAAAAGTACGTAATCAACCCGGTGGAAGCGCGCGAAGCCTCTCCGGAGAGACCGGCAACGCTGGAAATGAGCTACAACGTGCCCAAAGAAGTGGCTACGCTCACGGGCTTTACGGCGCTGGACGCGGAAGGGCTCGCAGCGTTCATCAAACAGTACGGGCTGGCGATGGACGCGGGGGATATTGCCTTCTGCCGCGACTATTTCCGGGAAGAAGGGCGCGACCCCACCATCACCGAGATCAGAATGATAGATACGTACTGGTCGGATCATTGCCGCCATACTACGTTCGGCACCGTGATCGACAGCGTGAGATTTGACGATCCCGAAGCGCAGCGGGCGTACGAACACTACCTCAGCGTGCGCCGGGAACTTGGCCGGGAGCATAAGCCTATTTGTCTGATGGACGTGGCCACGCTGGCGGCAAAATATCTGAAAAAGCAGGGCCTTCTGGACAAACTCGACGAATCCGAGGAGATCAACGCCTGCACGGTCAGAATCGAGGTGGAAGCCGACGGAGTGAAAGAGCCCTGGCTGCTGCTGTTCAAAAACGAAACGCACAATCACCCCACTGAGATCGAACCTTTCGGCGGCGCGGCCACCTGTATCGGCGGCGCGATCCGCGACCCGCTTTCGGGCCGTGCGTACGTTTACGGGGCAATGCGCGTCACCGGTGCGGCGGATCCGCTGGTGCCGGTATCAGAAACACTCAAAGGCAAACTGCCTCAGCGCAAGATCGTTACCACCGCGGCGGCGGGCTACTCGTCGTACGGCAACCAGATCGGTCTGGCCACCGGCATCGTCGACGAGATATATCACGAGGGCTACAAAGCCAAGCGTATGGAGATCGGCGCGGTGATCGGCGCGGCGCCCGCAAAAAACGTGCGGCGCGAGCGGCCGTGTCCGGGAGACGTGGTGATTCTGCTGGGCGGCGCCACAGGGCGCGACGGCTGCGGCGGAGCGACGGGTTCGTCCAAGTCGCATACCGTCGAGTCATTGTCCGCGTGCGGCGCGGAGGTGCAGAAGGGCAACGCTCCGGAAGAGCGCAAACTCCAGCGCCTGTTCCGCGACCCCGCCGCCAGCCGGCTGATAAAGCGCTGCAACGACTTCGGCGCGGGCGGCGTGTCTGTTGCCATCGGCGAACTGGCTGACGGGCTGGATATCGACCTCAACGCCGTTCCGAAGAAATACGAAGGCCTTGACGGCACCGAACTGGCCATCAGCGAATCGCAGGAACGCATGGCTGTGGTGGTTGCGCCGGAGGACGAAGCAGAGTTCATGCGTCTGGCGGACCGTGAAAATCTGGACGCGACAAAAGTTGCGGACGTTACGGACACGGCGCGGCTCAGGATGCGCTGGAACGGTAAAGTGATCGTTGACATCAGCCGGGAATTTCTGAACTCCAACGGGGCGCCGAAGCATATTGACGCCGCGGTGGCGCCGCAGCCGGAATTTGACGAAAAAACAGAAGGCGGCTTCGCGGATAATCTTCTTAAAGTTGCCTCCGACCTCAACAGCTGCTCCAAACGCGGTCTGGCGGAACGCTTCGACTCCACCATCGGCGCGGCAACGGTATTGATGCCCTTCGGCGGCAAATACTGCCTTACGCCCGCGCAGGCAATGGTGCAGAAATTGCCCGTTGGGAACCGCCGCACCGACGACTGCTCATTTATGGCCTGGGGCTACGACCCCTTCGTATCGGAAAAAAGTCCGTACCGCGGCGCGTACCTGGCGGTGGTGCAGTCGGTGTGCAAACTGATCGCTTCCGGCGCGGAGTTTAAAGACGTTTACCTGACGTTCCAGGAATATTTCGAGCGGCTCTCCGGCGCGTACAGCTGGGGCAAACCGCTGGCGGCGCTGCTGGGCGCGTTCGAAGCGCAGACCCGGCTGGGTATCGGCGCTATCGGCGGCAAGGATTCCATGAGCGGTTCGTTTGAAAATATCCACGTGCCGCCGACGCTGGTGTCCTTTGCGGTGACCACCGGCAAAGCGTTCCGCGCCGTATCGCCCGAATTCAAGCGGGCGGGGGACAACGTGGTACTGCTGCGGCCGGAAAAAGGTCCCGACGGGCTGCCGGACGCCGCGTCGCTGAAGGCCCTCTTTGCCAAAGTCGCTGCGCTTCTGCGGGACGGAAAGGCATTGTCCGCCGGCACGCCCGGCATGGGAGGCGCCGCGGAAGCGGTGATGAAGAGCTGCTTCGGCAACGGTTTCGGCTTCGAATTTGACGCCGGCCTTTCGCTGAATGATATTTTTGCGCGGGATTACGGCGCGTTCATACTTGAATTGAGCGAGGGGACAGACCCCGGTTCCGTCGGAGGGATCCGGCTGGGGCGCGTTGCCGCCGAGGGCAGCGGGTTCACGTTCCGGGAAGCGGAGGTGCCGTTCAGGACGGTGCAGGCGGCGTACGAAGACAAGCTGGAACCGGTGTTCAGCTGCAATATTGCCCCCGCCGCGACCGAGGTGTACGACGTATCGTACCGCGCGTCGGACTATCCGGCGCCGCACGTAAAATGCGCCCGTCCGAAAGTGCTTATTCCGGCGTTTCCGGGAACGAACTGCGAGTACGATTCCGCGAAGGCAATGTACTTTGCCGGCGCGGATCCCGAGATAATCGTCATCCGCAACCGCAGCGCTGAGGATATCCGTAAAAGCGTGGATCAGTTCAGCCGCGCGCTCGCGGACGCGCAGATCGTGTTTATACCGGGCGGCTTTTCCGGCGGCGACGAGCCGGACGGCAGCGGTAAATTCATTACCGCGTTCTTCCGGAGCGAGGCGGTGAAGCAGGGCGTCACGGAATTGCTGGAGCGGCGCGACGGCCTGATGTGCGGCATATGCAACGGTTTCCAGGCGCTGATCAAGCTGGGACTGGTGCCGTACGGAAAGATCGTTGACCCCGACGAAAACAGCCCGACGCTTACCTTCAACACGATCATGCGGCATCAGTCCCGGATCGTGCGGACGCGGATCGCCTCCAATAAATCTCCCTGGCTGCGGTTCACGCAGGTGGGCGACGTGTACAGCGTTCCGATATCCCACGGCGAAGGCCGGTTCGTGGCATCGCCGGAGCTGATCCGCTCCCTCGCGGACAACGGTCAGATCGCTACCCAGTACGCGGACAACGACGGTCACGCCTCCAACGACATCGCGTTCAACCCCAACGGCTCCTGCTGCGCGGTGGAGGGGATAACTTCTCCCGACGGCCGCGTATTCGGCAAGATGGGCCACAGCGAGCGCGCGGGCAAAGATCTGTACCGCAACGTGCCGGGCGAATA
>CACZOW010000213.1 GCA_902782885.1 uncultured Ruminococcus sp.
CGAAGTGAAGTGGAAGCAGAACCGGCCTCCCGGCGCCGCGTCGCCGTCGGTATAGAGCGTCAATATATCGCCGTCCTCGAGGTTATTGTCGCACCATTTAAAATTAAACCGGAGCGTATTGCCCGAAAGACCGAGGAGCCCCCGCGGAACGCTGAGCTGAAGCACGTTGCCGCTGACCCGGTAATCCGCGTATCCGACCGTCTCCCAGTTCCAGCCGCCGGTACTGCGCTCGACCGCGATGCCGTCGGACGCGGGCGCCGTGCGGTTTAGAATAAACTCGAAATTCTCCCAGTCGGCCGAATCCGACGTGGCCTCTTTCGTGTCCAGCAGCAGGCGCATCCAGTTGCCGCTGTCGGAAGGCGTGATGTCCGAAACGGTCTCGATATAGAAATATATATTGTCCTTGTCGAAAGACACCTTCGCGGTCTTAAAGTCGTTGCGCACGCCGCTGTTCACGTAATGCGTGCCGTTCCAGCCCTTCTTATCGCGGTCGTATCTGTTGTTCACGTAATGGTTGTATGTGACGATGGCCGGATCGTCCCAGGCGGACAGCTCTCCGCCGATGTCAATGGTCTTCTGCGTACCCTGTACGCTGTACGGCGTCGCTCCTTTGAACCGCCTGATGTTGGCAACGAGCTGGTAATAATAGTAGTCCTTCAGGTCGCCTTTGGTCGGTTCGATATCCCGGGAGTTGTTGTCGTCGCACTGGTCGGGGAATCCGTTCGGGACGTTCCCCCACTCCTGGTTCCGGCCCGCGATCCACTCGTTCCAGCCCGTCACGAATATTATCTCGGGATCAACGGAAATGGCGTAATCCCACTGCTCCTGGAAATTGATGCCGTACAATTTCGCGTTTTCCATATTCGAATCGCAGACGATCTTCTTGCCGCGGTAGTTGTACGAGTACGAATACCCCGGCTGGCGCGAATAGCTGCGGCTCATATTGTACGGTCCGTTCATCGCCGAGCAGTAAAGCTCGACGTAGTTCGCGTTCTGCGCTATTCCCACAGTCGTCATTTCCACGCTGCCGTCTTTATTTTTGTACAGCGCCTGAGGGTACATATGCAGCCAGCCCCAGTAGTAATCGGAATTGTCCTCGCCGAAATATGAAGGATCCCCCGCACGGAACGTGAAGAATTGCGCGATCTCGGCCTGGTACTTGTCCTCCGGATCCAGTCCGCTGCTGTGCGCCATGACCAGCGGCTTTCCTTCCCAGTAAAACCACAGATCCTGGTACAATCCTTTTTTATAGATCGCCTCGTATACCTGCGAGAGCGACGAAAGCGTGTTGCCGGTATAGCCGAACTGCATCATAAAGCCGATCTGGGGCGTTTTGATCCCGTCCGCGCGCGCTTCCGACCAGACTTTGAGCAGGTTGAGGTACGCCGGTTCCCATGTATAATTGCCGTTCGTGCAGTCGAAAAGCACAAAGTCCACTCCGGCGTCCGCCAGCAGTTCGGCATGGTTCCGGAGGACGTAATCGTCCATCTCAGTGTAGTATCCGTACAAAGGTTCGTTCCAGAAATACGCGCCGGCCTGATTGGTCTTCCAGATCTCGTGATAATAATCGTTGCGCGCTTCGGGATACTCGGTGATGATGCGGTTGACGTTGACCGGTTTGTTATTGGCGAAATTGTAGTGCCACGTCCAATAAAAGATGCCGACTTTTTTCTGTTTCTGCGCATTTGTACATCCGACCCGGGAGTTATCCGGAAGCGTTCGCCCCAGTCCGTCGACCGCGGTCCACTGCGTAGGGTCGACTCCGAGTTTTGCGATCGCGCTGTCTTCTTCCACCGTCCATTCCGGCGCGGCGGTATGGTACGGATAATCCGTCTCTTCCGAAACAAAATCGAACAGTTTTTCCGTCGGACGGGCGGCAACTACTTTTCCCCTGAACGATCCGGCGATCTGGTAATTGTTGCGGTAAACGCAGACGCCTCTCACGGGCGGCTTGAAGCCGTTTACAGTGACCTTATTGCCCTCCGTCAATACGAATTCGACGACATATTCACCCGCGCCGAGGGATCCGCCCGGAAGCCCGGAAAGGTCGATGCCGATTATCCCGCCGGAATCCCAATCGCTGACGCTTGCGGCGGCTAGTTTATCCCCTTCCACCGAATAGACGACGTTTCTGTCCCACGCATACACGCCTATCTCCATCGTGCGGGAAGCTCCGGGGGTCTGTATTTCGACCCCGGCAAATACGATCGGCTCCGACACGCGGATCTGCATCTCGATCCTGTCGCCCTGATTCAGCTCGACTTCGACCGGCATTTTCGATTCTTTGAACGTCGGAAATTCCGTTGTCGCTTCCGCCGCTTTCGCCGGTGTTTCCGGCACGGGCAACAACGAAACGGCAAAGAGCAGGATGAGGAAGCACGCGGTCAATACCGCCCCCGCCCTTCTCTTTTTATTACTTTTTTCGTGCGTCAACGTCTCCGCTGCATTTTTCAGTTTCATCAGGTCCTCCTTTTCCGTTTGATGATCGCTATTCTCCCAGCGAGATAAGGTGTCTGCCCGGGGCGTTTACCGCCAGCAGGCGCAGCGTGCGGCCGGCAACGGTCTTTTCTGTCAGCCTGACCTTTTCGCCGTCCAGCAGTACGGTCCTGCCGGAGGCGGGAATATTGACCAGCAGCGGACACGAGGTCTCCAGCACCAGCCCGGGCGCTTTGCAGCTGAGCACGGCGCGGGCGCGGGACTGCCAGAACAGCGCGAGTTCGTTGGTGGTGGTGAGCAGCGGCGAATAGCCCTTATCCGTCCAGTGTTTTTTCGCCAGCCGGAGCGCCGCGGTGGAAAGCGCGGACTGAGGATCGTCCGGGTGGAGGTAGTGCGGATGGATGAAGAACTGCGCGGTGCGGCCGTTTTCGGCGGCGGCATCGATGTACTTCGTGACCTTCTCCCCGCTTCCCTCCGCGCCGGAGCAGCGCGGTTCGTAATATGTGAGGGGAATCTCAAACGCAGCCACCATTTCGTTGCCGTGCGCCGCGTCGTCGCAGGTATAGCGCGGGAACGCCGTGCCGAAGCCGAAGCCCGTAAGGTC
>CACZOW010000214.1 GCA_902782885.1 uncultured Ruminococcus sp.
AATGTTAATAGTCGTTTTGGCACCTCAAATCAGGTGCCGCACGGAAAACAGAAGATTACGGAGGAAACAGCATGAAAAAGATAATCATTTCTGCGGCCCTTGTGCTTGCAATGATATTATCATTGTTCAGCTTTGCAGCCGCGGCGGATACGCCGTGGGAATACTGCCAGATGGACTTTGTCCTGCTTTGGGACAAAGACGTGGCGTTTAAAGAAGTCATGGGCAAGGGCGGCGAGCTCGGTCAGATCAAGCCGGTCGTTGACGCCGGCGCCAACGGCATCTGCCTGATGGGCTGGTATTATCCGCCTACGACGGTGGAGATCGTTGACTACGGTTATCAGGTGGATGACGGCGAGATCGTGTACGATTCCATTGCCTGCATCTACGACGCAAATCTGGCGCCCGCACTTGTATCGTTTGGCGGAGACTGGGTCGACCGCGCCAGCTACGCACGGAACTTCAACGGCAACATCCCGATCCAGACTGGCAGCCACACGGTCAAACTGATCGTTAAATTCGCGGACGGATCTACGAAAGCCATTTACCAGACCCATTACGCCAACGACGATTCCGACGTGGCGCTGAACAAGCCGGTCCGCATCGATCTGAAGAACGGTGTCCGCAACGGTTCGGGCTACTGGGACGACGCATATGTCAACGACGGCTATAATCCCAATCACAAGCCGGACGTAGTGCCGGATCCGGTGCCGCTGGGCTTCTATCCGGTTGCCGCCGGACACGTGGTCGCGGATATTTATATTGACCTTGAAGGACTCTACGACCTGTCGAGAGTGGATCTCCATTCGCAGGGCTTCTACAGCCAGACGTTCCCGAACACGTACAATTTGTACACCTCTGTTGACGGTGTGAAATGGGATAAGATCGGCGGAGATTCCGGCAGACAAGGCGAAGTCGATACCGCGACGCCGTTCTCGTTCGCCACTTCCAACCGCGCGCGCTTCATCAAACTTGAGGTGCTTTCGGGCAACGCCGTTGACGACAGCGGGTTCGAATACCTGGGCATCGGCGAGATCGAAGCGTACGGCACATACGCCGGCAAATCCAATATCGTGAAACCCGGTTACATTCCTTACTCGAACTATTCGGGCGGCGTAGCGGCCGGCGATCCCGGCGGCAATTCCGCCTGGACCGGCTTCACCACCGGCACCCTCACGTACAAATTCCTGTTCAATACCGACGTTTCCTTCTATAAGATCGGTTTCCCGGCGGCCTGGGGCTATGCGGGCACTCCGCTGAAATTCGAGTTCAAGAAGGGCGGAGAGGTCGTTGCCACCGCTGAGTACACCGCTGTGGGCGACAGCCCGTTCACGCTGGATATCGGCAAGACGCTGGAAGCCGGCGAGTATGAAGTCGTTGTCACCATCATGAATGACGAAGTGCGGCCGGAAGGCGAC
Organism: uncultured Ruminococcus sp.; assembly: GCA_902782885.1. Lineage (GTDB taxonomy): Bacteria > Bacillota > Clostridia > UBA1212 > UBA1255 > UBA1255. Next base: position 1,416 of record CACZOW010000214.1, read on the forward strand.
GACAACGCGGGAGCATACGTTTGCTACATGGTATTCGGCTACGCGACCGAGGGCGTGCTCGACGAGAGCTACTTCGCGCAGGAGCGCGGCAAGATCGCGTTCGATATCTACTCGGACGAGACCAACGGACAGGGCTTCATCAAGCGTGAATACAAGCAGCACGCCAATATCGACGCGGTCTCGCTGGACGGCGAGAACAAGGGCAACGAAAACGGCCTGTCGATCACCGTCGATGAGAACAGCCAGAACATCCTGGTACACGGCTGGCTGGCGGCCAACTACCCCATCGAGAAGTACGGCTACAAGATCGACGGCGGCGAGACGGTATACGACGAGAGCTTTATCACCAAAGATTTCGGCACTGCCGAGAATCCCAACGCGGATGCGCTGGCCATCTACGGCGTTTCGCGGGATCTGTTCAGCGCGGCGGGCAACGGTTTCCGCGGCAATGTTGTCGTACCCGTTATCGAAGGCGGCCACAATATTGACATCGTTGCGCTGGCAAACGGCGAAGAACATGTCTTCTATTCCTTCACCTACGCTCCGGAAGGCGTGCACGTGCCTGTGACCCGCAGCTTCGACGCGAATACGGACAATCAGTATTTTGACTCCATTTTCGTCAATGATGAAGCGGCGCCCAGAGCCAACGGCAACGACGAAGTCGCGGCCCTCAAGGCGCTGATCGACGGCTCCGCCGGCGACATCGAGAAGCTCGGGCTGTTCGGCTGGTTCGCTTCCGATTCTCCCATCGTGCAGTTCGGATACGTGCTGGACGGCGCTGCGCCTGTGTTCGACGACGCGTTCGTTGCTCCCTTCGGCAGTTCCGAAGAAGAGGCGACCATCACCGGCACCAGAGCGGGCGGCAAGCGGTATCGCGTCAACGTTGACGTCACCCGCCTGAACGACGGCAGGACCCACGAGATCAAAGTGGTGGCCAAACTCGAGAACGGCGACACCGTTATTTTCGACCGGGCCAACAGGGAAGCGATCGTTTACTACAAGGCGCCCGGCGCTGAGCTGCCCGGGACCGGCGACGCCATGGTCATCGTGCTCGCGGTGATCGCGCTGCTGGCAATGTCCGCCGCGGTGGTTTTCGTTCGCAGAAAGTCCCACTGAGCGCAGCGCCCCGCGCGCTGAGTGAGGGGCAACAGACTCTGATTTTATAATAATGGCTCTATAATGCCGGCGGCATTTTCCGTCCCCGTGACGGAGGGTGCCGCCGTTTTTTTGCGCCTCGATTTTTAAACAAGGGGACAGACCCGTTTAAACAAGGGGACAGACCCGTGTTCAAAAATTAGGCCGGTGAGTTCCCGGCCGCGGATCAGGTCAGAAGGAGCGGCCGACCGCCTCGAGCGTGAGTTCCCGGCCGCGGATCAGGTCAAATGGTGCGGCCGACCGCCTCGAGCGTGTTGATCCCGGCCGCGGATCAGGGCTCACGCATGAAATGGTTTTCTTTCTTGCTCATTTTTAACCTTAGTGAAGAGCACTTTTCTTGCAAAGCATCTGATAAGAGCGTTTTGCAAGAAAAATCAGAAAGCACTTTTAC
>CACZOW010000215.1 GCA_902782885.1 uncultured Ruminococcus sp.
CCTCACCGTTTGCGGTGGCAACGTACAACCTGCTGTTCGGCTGCGTTTTTGTTGCCATAGTACGGCGCCCGTGGCATACAGTGGACCGCCCGTTCAATGCGCGGCTGCTGCTGCTCGGGCTCCTGTTCGGACTTATTGCCACCGCACTGGCGTACGGCTTTTATTTCAGCGGCCTTTCAAAGATCTCGCAGGCCGGTAAAGTGCCGGTGATCGCATCGGTAGAAGTCGTCGTCGCCACGGTGATAGGCGCCTTTGCCTTCGCGGAGCGAATGACTGTGTTAAGAATTCTTGGGATTGCGTTAGTCCTGCTTTCCATTATCATGTTCAACATGAAAGCTGCCGGCAATAAAAAACGATCGAAAATGAATGAAAAAATAGATATAATAATACAGAAAGTCGACAAAGACACGGAACTCGCCGCGAAACTGCTCGACTTCGCCGAAGGCTTCTCCTGGCAGGAAGTGAAGGAACATACGACAGAACTGATCCGAAACTGGAAGTTTGAGGACTGGGAGACCCCGTTCGCCGCGCTGGCGGGAGACCGGATCGTGGGAATGGCGACGCTCATGAAAACCGATTATTATCCGCTGCCCGAGATCTTTCCCTGGGTCTCGACGGTATTCGTGAGTGAATCATACCGGGGAAAGCGGATCAGCGAAAAACTGATCGATTACGCCAATAACTATGCGAAAGAACTCGGGTTTGACAGAACATATATACCGACTAATACCGCAGGCCTTTATGAAAAATACGGTTACCGGTATATGAAGGACATCGTCAATTACGGTAACGGCGTTGACCGCCTTTACGTAAAAGATATTCGGAACGATAAAGACGTTTAGAAATATCCGGAGGTATAACGGCAATGAACTCAGCCATCAGACTCGCTGAAGTAACCGAAGAAAACTGGCTTGACGCGGCCAGCCTGAGCGTAAGAGAAGACCAGAAAGAATTTGTTGCCCCCGCGACGGGCATCCTGGCGCGGGGATACGTATACCGCGGCTGTAAAGCGAAAGTGCTTGTCATCGAAAACGGCGAGACCGCCGTGGGTCTGGCCCTGGTCAGAGAGTTTACCGACGAGCCGCTCGGCTACGATCTGCAGCAGTTTATGATCGACCGGCGCTATCAGCGTCGCGGATACGGCTCCGCCGCGCTTGCACTTATTCTGGATGAACTAAGAAAAGAAGGACATTACGATCACGTGGAATTGTGCGTAAAAAAAGCGGACGTCGCGGCGATTCGTCTGTATGAGAAACACGGCTTTGCTGACTCCGGGTATATCGATGAGGATGTGCCGGACTCGGTCAATATGATCTGCAGATTATAGCAGAGGGAACGGGCAACGGCTTCCGGCCCCGAAGAGAAGGATGAAATGAACGGCATGAATAAAGTCATCGTCGGATTGTCCGGCGGCGTGGACAGCGCGGTCGCCGCGTATCTTCTGAAAAAAGACGGTTACGACGTGGTCGGAGTGACGCTGCGCACCTGGCAGTCCGACGACGGTTCCGAGAGCCTTTGCTGCGATATTGACGACGCGAGAAGCGCGGCATTTGCCATCGGTATCGATTACTATCCCGTAAACTGCACGTCAGACTTCAAACGGTACGTCGTTGACCCGTTCGCCGAAGTATACCTGCGTGGGATGACGCCCAATCCGTGCATCGAATGCAACCGCTACGTCAAGTGGGACAAATTGCTGTATTACGCGAAAATCTCCGGCGCGGGGTTTGTAGCGACCGGGCATTATGCGTCGGTCGTCCGGATGGAAAGCGGAAGGCATACATTAAAAAAGGCCGGGTTCGCGGAGAAGGATCAGACTTACATGCTTTACAAACTTACCCAGGAGCAGCTGGCCTCGACGCTTATGCCCCTCGGCGGCCTTTCCAAAAGCGAGGTGCGGCAGATCGCGAAAGACGCGGGCCTGCCCGTAGCGTCCAAACCGGATTCGCAGGAAGTATGCTTCGTGACGGACGGCAGTTACGCGGATTTCATTGAAAAAAACACGGGATCCGACGGGGTGTCCGCGGGCAATTTCGTTGATACCGACGGCAATATCCTTGGAAGGCACAAAGGCATCTGCCATTATACCGTCGGCCAGCGCAAGGGTCTCGGCCTCGCGCTCGGGTACCCTGCATACGTCAACGAGATCCGCCCGGACAGCAATGAAGTGGTCGTGGGCGACGAGCGATCCCTTTTCCGCAGCGAACTGCTGTGCGCCGATACCAATTTCATGAGCATACCGGGACTTAACGCGGGGGAAGAGATATCCTGCACCGTAAAGATCCGCTACCGCCACGGCGGAGAGCATGCTATAATATCCTCCGGCGGCGGCAATACGGTAAAGGTCATTTTTGAAAAGCCCGTGCGCGCGCCGACACCGGGACAATCGGCAGTATTTTACGACAGCGAAGAACGGATCATCGGCGGCGGGGTGATCGCCGAAGTCCGGTAGAAAGGCAGCGCGAAGGCGGCGCGGGGGCGGAGCATGAGAAAGTATGCGTATCTGATCGACAACGTTAAAAACAGCAGCGGCGAGACGGTCGCCAAGATCATGCTTTATGAGAGCGGGGAAGGCGTTTATCTCTTCGAGTATTCGGTGAAAGACGCGGAAATGTGCACGTCCGACCGCTGGTACGATTCGCCGGAAGAAGTGTACGAAGAGTGGAACGGTCTGATCGACGAAAGAGGCTGGATAGATATTGAAGATCCTTTGCCCGGCTGCCAGCACGACGCGTTCATACCTATCCGTGTAAAAGGCCGCGACGCCGGTAGGCCCGAGTGGGGTAAATTCGAAACGCTCAAAGACGGACAATGGGTTGACTATTGCCCGGAACAGCCTGATCTTCAGAAAGTGCGCGAACGCTCAGCGATCATCGATATTACGCAGGAACTGTTTTCGTGCCGGGTGTATCCGGGCGATATGCCCCCGGAGCGGCTGCGGCTGGCGGACATGGACGCCGGCGATGATATCAACCTTTCGGGGCTTACCATGTGCGCGCATAACGGGACTCATATTGACGCCCCCAGCCACTTCATC
>CACZOW010000216.1 GCA_902782885.1 uncultured Ruminococcus sp.
CAATAACCATCGCACTGATCTTTTTCATGTTGTCCCTCCGGCAGCTCCTCTCGCGGCGCTGCGGCAATATTATACTGCCGCGCCGGTTTGATTTCAAACCGCGGCTTACCTGAACAGATCGGCCAGTTTTTTCTGCATGGCGGAAGCGGTAAGGCTCTTATCACTGCAGACGGCAACCGCCTGAGCGACTTTTTCCTCCGTCATGGTCTTGATCGCATTGCTGCCTTTGACCGCTTTGCCGCCGGGAGCGTAGGCGGTATTGCCCGAAAAATCGGTGACGGTGCAGTACTCTCCGACAACAGCGAGAACACTGAATGAATTGACGGTTTTGCCGTATATCCACGGATCGATGATCAGGTTGTTCTTTACCGTCAATTCTTTGATATTGGAAGCGCTGAAAAGTTTGCCGCATTGGACAAAGACGTTGTCCTCCAGCACCAGATTCTTCGCGGAGACCGTATTGGCCCAGTTGGTGGTCTGACTCATATCGACGACGGTCCCGCCCGGATGATTGCAGGCGTTGAAGAAGACGTTGTTCCGGATGATGATATCCTGCATGATGCCGCCTTCATATGCGGCGTTATTGCTGGTCAGGGCGAGATTGCTTCCGTGGTCAATAAACAGGTTGTTTTCCAGGATCCCGGAGCCGGAATTGATCAGTACTCTCTGATAGTCGTTGGCAAACCGGCAGTTTTTGATGACGAATCCGTCGCATTCGCTCGCCGGCCACCGGACCAGGAGCGCGTCAAATCCTTCCGGGGGCTTTTCATTGAAAACGATGTTCGACTCCAGAAAGCCGTTGTAGTTGTACTTGAGGTTCGGGGTCGACCGGACGGTCAGGGTGCCGACCGGTTTTCCGCCTTCCGTATACAGTTCCGCCTTATCTCCCTCCCGGATCCCGACCTGAGCGTAATTGACCCGGCAGGAATATCCGGAGTCTTCGCCCGCAGCCTCCTTCGCCGAAACGATCCGGGACCAGAAACCGTGGATGTTGATGGCGTCGTCGCTGGTCAGGCCGTAGGAAACGTTGTCGTACGTGGATCCGTGACGGAGCCCCTGAGACATGTTTCCTTCGCCGCCCAGCAGCCGGTTGGTTCCGGGACGTGTGCCGAATACGCAGTTCTGCCACAGGTGGCCGCCGTATCCTCCGTTCTCCCAGAAACCGCCTTTCGTCATATAACAGTTGAAATTGCGGACAGTCATTTGTTCGCAGTTGTCCAGCGCGATGGCCAGCGCCGTTCCGTACAGGATGGCGACCCGATCGCCGATCTCCAGAGTACCGTTCTTTCCGTAGAAAGACGTCCACTCATCGGCGAACACCGTGTCCATGAGCGTACGGGTCTTGAGGGTGTACCAGCAGGTGCCGTCGCTGTCAACTTCCAGACCGGCTCCCCAGAGCGATTCCGGCCCCCACTGGTTGTTGACGTTGTAAAAGGATGCCATCAGTTCCCCGCTTTTTTTGAGAGGTATCATCCGGAATTCAGAGCCCCCGACCGCCTTGGCGATCGTGGCAGGATCCAGGACCATAGCTCCGTCGAGCAGGCGGAGGCCGAGCCGGTTTCCGGCTTTGTCGATCGAGGTGATGGTGCCCTCGATGTCCATGGGGGAATAGGAGTCGATCGTCAATCCTTCCAATATGATATGGGAGCAATTCACAAAATGAATGCCGCGGGTACAGCTGCCGCAGGGTTTTCCGGTCGGTTCGAACCAGAAATTGACTCCGTCCGCCCGGATCGTCAGCGGATTGTCCGCCGGACGCTGAACGTCCTTGATCACGACGCCGCTTGCTACGCCGTTGACAATATTATCCATGTCGAAACCGTAGTTTCCGGCCGGAATGACGTAGGTGCCGACCGACAAGTCAGCGGCATTTTTCATCAGGTCCCTGATCAGCTCCCGTCCCGCTTTTTTCTGGGCGTCTTTTTCTTCGGCGGTCAGATCCGGTGTGTCGGAATCGCCGATAAAGGAGAGCGCGCCGGTTACGGCAGAATTAAGTTCTTTACTGAATGTCACGGTCTTTTTCATCTCCTGTGCCTGAGTTGGCTGAGCAGTCTGCGCGGCTGCCGTCGTATTATCCGCGGCCGCCGTCGCTGCAGGCGGCGGATCCGTTCGGCTGACAGGACCGGTGGTTTCCGGGAGGCCGGGCGTCTGCTGACATCCGGCCGGGACAAAGCAAACAAAGAACGCAGCGGTCAATAAAGCGATGATCCTCAACGTCGCAGTTTTCACATTGTTCCCTCCCTGTTCTGTATTTCCTGCCTCTATCATATCACGGGCAAAGAAATCTCTCAACGGAAATTTAAGTACGGGGACAGACCTGTGTTTTAAAAAAACTGTTGACAAATTAAGTCGTACGCGATATAATGTTGTCACAATATGTCGCACGCGATATATTTGGAGGTGAAACATGAACGACAAATACGCATCGCTCCGACTGAAGAACCAGCTCTGCTTCCCGCTTTACGCGGTGTCAAACCTGATCACGAGAAAGTACAAGCCGCTGCTCGACGAGCTTGACCTGACGTACACCCAGTACATCGTCATGATGGTATTGTGGGAGGAAAATCAGGTCAACGAACAATTTCTGTGCCGGACGCTTTGCCTCAAGTCCAATACGCTCGCTCCCCTGCTGAAAAAGCTCGAGGAAAAGGGATACGTCCGGAAGGAAAAAGACAGCAGCGACGAACGCAACCTGGTCATCACACTCACGGATGCCGGGGTCGCACTGAAGGATCGGGCGCTCAGCGTACCCGAATGCATCGCGCGGGAGTTTCACCTGACACCGGAAGAAGCGGCGTCACTGTACAAAACACTTTACAAAATATTAGATGAAGACAGATAAAACAGGAGGCTGCTTATGAAAACCGCGATCCGATTCTTTACGAGATCCAAAAAGGGCAACACGAAGAAACTTGCCGACGCCGTTGCGGAAGCGATCGGCGTAGAAGCCGTCGACGTTTCGGTTGACCTTGACGAAAAAACCGACACACTGTTCCTGATCAACGCCATGTACGCCGCGAACATTGACAAAGAAGTCAAAGCGTTTCTGGAGCGCAACAAAGATAAGATCGGCACAGTCGTCAACATGAACACCGCCGCTTCCGGTGCTTCCACCTGGAAGGCGGTCAAAAAGACCACGGACGAACTTGGCATAACGCTGAGCGACAAAGAATTCCACTGCGCCGCGTCCTGGATCTTCATCAACAAAGGCCTTCCCTCCGCGGAAGACTTTGCACGCGCACAGGAATTCGCCAGATCGATGCTGTAAAACAGGAGGACCACAAAATGAAAACAGTTTACGATTTCACAGTTAAAGACCGGACCGGCAGCGAAGTCAGCCTCTCGGCGTACGAGGGCAAAGTGCTGCTCATCGTCATCACCGCCACCGGCTGCGGCTTCACTCCCCACTACGAGCCGCTGGAAGCCATGTACAAAGAATTCAAGGACAAAGGCTTCGAGATCCTCGATTTCCCGTCCAACCAGTTCGCCAACCAGGCGCCCGGCAGCGACGACGAGATCCACGAATTCTGCACGCTGAAATTCGGCACGGAGTTCCCGCAGTTCGC
>CACZOW010000217.1 GCA_902782885.1 uncultured Ruminococcus sp.
GATGAAAACGGCAAACGCACGCCGGATTCGGTAGTGGCGGAAGAGATCTATAACGACCTGACGCGGGATCACATCAGAGTATTCTTTGCCGAAGTCACACTCAACGACAAACTCGGGACCGAATATGAGCCTTATATTTATGCGGCGCTGAATTCCGCAAAAGTAATGATCGTCCTCGGAACCAGGCCGGATTATTTCACCGCGCCCTGGGTCAAGAACGAATGGAAACGTTTCCTGAAATTGTGCCGTGAAAATGACGGAAAGAAAGAGCTGATCTCTGCCTGCCGCAGCATATCCGACCTGCCCGAGGAACTCAGAAGGCTCCAGGCGGTGGATATGGGGGATATCGCATTTAAAGTCGATATTGTCAGAAACACTAAAAAGTTTATTGCGGCAGCCAGTCCGGCCGTTGCCGCCCCTGCCGTCGCCGTGACCGCGCCGAAACTGGACAACATGGTCCGGCGTGTTTACAACGAGATCCGTATGGGCGAATTCGGCGAAGCCAAGGAAGTGCTGAATGAAGTACTGAACCGCGATCCGGACAACGCGCAGGCGCTCCTTGCACAGATCATGATCAAAGGCAGGATCCGCGACAAGTCTGAGATCCCCGCACTGGGCAAGGATCTGATGAGCAACGATTCGTTCAAACTCGCGTTCGATAAGGCGCAGGGACCCTTCAAGGAAGAGCTGAAAGAACTCGTAAAAGCCAGCGATCTGGAACGGGCGCGCAAGATCGCGATCGATGCCGAGAACCGGGAAGACGTCAAAGAGATCACGAACCTGTACGACAGCGCCATCCGCATACTGGACGGCATCGGCAATTACCGCAACGCGAACGAGTACAAAGAAAAGCTCGTTGAAAAGAAGCACCGGCAGCTGTACGAAAAAGCAGACGAGCTTTATATGCAGGCAAACCGGCATATGGACAGCGACAGCGCCCCCGAATGGTTCAAGACTTCGGCGGAAGTTTTCGGTCTGCTGGCGCAGGAAAACTACAGCGACGCCTCCACGCGGTACGACGGCGCGCTGAAAATGGCGGAAGCCTGCGAGAATGACAGCCTGTACCGGCGCGCCGACGCGCTTTCCCGAAAGCGCGATATTGCCTCCCAGACCTCTGCCACGGAATTGTTCACGAACCTCGGATACTGGCGCGATTCCAACGACCGCGCCGCGCAGTGCCGCGTTGTCATCGAGTCGATCAGGCAGGAGATCCGGCACAATATTGAGATCAACAAGTGCGAGGAACAGATCCGCGAAGTCTCCGAGAAGCGTATGGCGCTGGTCGGAGAGGTCAATTCTGCCAGCCCGATCAGGGCCAAAAGAAGAAAGAACAACGTGATGCGGGTCATTACTTTCCTGGGACTCCTGGTGATCGCGGTGATCACAATACTCGGCGTAAAGTACAGCAACGGCTGGCCGAATTCGGTCAACACAGTACTTGCCAATTTTTATATTTTACTAATTCTGGTACTGTACTTCATGCTGGGCGTCACGGAGATCAAGCGCTCGGGAGGCAGTATTGCCCTCGGAATATTCTTCCCGCCGTATATGATATTCTTTGTGATAAAGGGCTTTTTCAAGCTGTTCGTACCGCTCAAAGCCCGGGAGCGCAGCATCATCAGGCGTGTTGACGACGCGAAGCAGGAGATCGAAATGTGCGATGTCAAGCTGAAAGAACTTCAGGCGCGGCACGCGAAATTGACCGGTGCTAAATAGCGGAGGCTCCGGACAGACAAAACATTCGAGAGGGGCAAAACGGTGTACGGCTTTTACACGGACATTGGCGGAAGAGGGAACAACGAAGACTCCCTGCTGGCAATAGAGTCAGGAGGAGCGTATTTGTTTGCGGTTGCCGACGGACTTGGCGGACATGAGGCCGGCGAGGTGGCGTCCCGCATCCTCGTTGACGAACTGCGCCGCGCGTTTATGAAAACGCCGTACTCGTTTGACCTGGAGCAATCGGTAAAAAGAGCGAACGCGCTTATATTGTCCGAACAGGACAGGACCGGCAAAATGATGAAGACGACCGTGTCGGCGGCGTATGTTTTCGGCGGCCGCACGTACGTGGCCAATGTAGGCGACTCGCGCGTGTACCTGTTCGACGAGGGCAATATCGTGTTCACCAGCGTTGACCACAGCGTGGCGCAGATGGCCGTGCATGCCGGCGAGATCACCGCCGACAAGATCCGCAGCCATCCGGATCGGAATATTTTGACCCGTGCGCTGGGCTCCGCCGCCGGACTCAAGGTGGATATGTACACCGTGGACAACAGCACGTACGACCGCCTGCTGATCTGTTCCGACGGTTTCTGGGAACATGTACTGGAGAGTCAGATGACCGAGACCGCGCGTGCAAACGCGAGCCCGGATGCCTGGATCGGCGCCATGCGCAGATTCCGCGATGCCGACGCGCCGGACGGCGGGGACAACAACACTGCCGTGGCAATGGTCAAGAGCGCGCTGGAAACGCACCGGACCGTGAAGCAGGCTCCGGATCCTGCCGCGGACAACGCCGCTTCTCCCGATGCCGCGTCCGGAAAGTCCTCCGGCAGGCCGCCTTTTCTTACCGGCCTGCTCATCGCGCTGATCTGTCTTGGACTGATTGCTATAGCCGCTTCCGCTGCGTATCTGGCGGGTTTTCGCGGTTTTGGCATGAATAATGCGCAGCCTGCCGCTCCCACCGGAGCGTTACCTGCGCTGGCGCGTAAATTCCTTTTTCCGGCCTTTTCTGCGATTGGAGCGTGAATTCACATGAAAATTTGTCCACACTGCGGCAAGCAGCTCAAAGATGACGCGGAGTTCTGCTTTTCCTGCGGGCGCGAGCAGCCTGCGGCATCCGGCGCTTCAAAAAAAGAGCGCAAGGAAAAACCGGCCCGTGAAAGCGCAAAGGCGGCGAGCCGGACCGGCGGCGCGGAGGCGAGCGTGAACAAACGGGACAACCGGAAGGGTATTGTCCTCGTGATCGTTACGCTGCTGCTGCTCGCGCTGATCGGCGGTACGGTGACGTACCTGATCCTGAGCGGCAAGGACGGCAAAGGCGACGGCGATGTCACCGGCGTGAACGTTACGGAAGCTCCGGAATTGACCGAAGCGCCGGACGCGCCAGACGCGACGGAATTGCCCGCTCCGACGCCCGATGAGACGAATGCGCCGGCGCCGACCGATGCACCCGCCCCGACCGATGCGCCGAAACCGACTGACGGTCCCGCTCCGACTGAAGCGCCGATAGATGCCGGCGATTTCAAGCTGGGCGTGATACTGCTTCATGACGAGTCGAGTCCGTACGACAACAACTTTATTATTGCCCTCAGATCGGCGCAGACGGAGCTTAAATTGACCGATGACCAGATCATCATCA
>CACZOW010000218.1 GCA_902782885.1 uncultured Ruminococcus sp.
TGACCAGTTCAGGATAGAACAGCGCGTCATGGTTCAGCAGCACCGCCGCGCCGCCGTCGCGCTCCACAAACGTGGAGTTATTCAATCCGGGTGCGTATCCCAGCGGATCGATGGGGGTCACCGCGTCGCCGGGTGTCATATCGTCAAAGCTGATGCTGATCTCTTCGAACGCGTCCTCAAAGATCGGAACGACTTCTTCTTTTTCCTCTTTGGGCGGCTCGGCTTTCACCAGTTTGTCCCCGTATTTCTTATTGAACTCTTCATCATATTTGGTAATATCATCTTTGCTCTTGAAGGCACCGATCCAGGCGATCGCCCAGTCGCCGCCCGCGTCGTTGACGTTGGGTGTGCGCAGCTGCATGAAGTCGCCGGTCGCGGACTTGAACACCTTTTTGATCTCCAATATGCCCGTGTGCCAGTCGCAGTCCTTCTTGAACGAGATGTCGCCCCACCAGCCGTCCTTGGGAGTAGGTCCGTCGTCAGTGGTGATGGCATAGAAGTGATTGCTGCTGATGATGCTCTGACCGTATCCGATGCGGTATTTGAACGCGATGAACGGATAGTCGTCCGGACTGAAGATATCCGGGAACATAAATACCGAATGGATGTCGCCGGAAGGCAGCGTGGTGATGGTCAGGAAAGGCTCGCCGTCGCGCATCTCGGCTTCGCTGCCGCTCGTGCGGTAGTTGATCGGATCGTCCAGTTCGACCATGAGGGCGTCGATCTCTGAAAGCGGGTCTTTTTCGGTGGGGACCGGCTCTTCAGTAGGGGCGGCGGTGGGCACGTCCGTGGCGGTGTTTCCGGCGGGGGCGTTGGTGGCGAGCTGCCCGGTGCCCGCGGGGATCTCTGTGGTCTTGCCGGCGTCGCTGCCGTTTTTGGTGCCGCACGCGGTCAACAGCAGTACCGTTATCAGCACCAGCGCGGTCAATAGCGTGATCGCTCTCTTTTTCATGTCCGATCTCTCCTTTTCGGAAATGTGGTCCGGATCTTGTGGTCCGGGTCTTTTCAGGGGTCTGTCCCCTGTTTAAAACTGTTTCAGTCCAGCAGCGCGCTGATGTCCGGCGCCGTAATGTCCGCTCCCAATTCCGCGAGCCGCTCCGCGGAAAACGTGCTGGTAATGCCCAGGCAGCGCATGCCGCCCGCTTTTGCCGCTTTGACGCCGCTCTCCGCGTCTTCGCACACGATGCATTCCGACGGGTCGACGCCCAGCAGTTCCGCGGCTTTGAGGAAAATATCCGGGGCGGGTTTGAGATTGACCACGTCCCCTGCCTTTACCACCGCGCCGAACGCCTCGGGGGGCAGGCCGGAAGCGCGGATATTGGCGCTGACTTTGACCCAGTCGGCGGCGGAAGCGATGGCCATCTTGTATCCCAGCTCATGCAGTCTGCGCACCGTGGGCACCACGGCGGGAAACCGCACCAGGTTCTCTTCGATATCGCGGCAATATATCTCGTACACCCGGTCTTTCATCTCGTCACGGTATTCGCCGCCGTGAAGGCGCACGACGTTGCCGATGAAGCTGCGTTCGCCCGTGCCGACGAAGGGCTTGAAATCCTCTTTTTTGGCCTCGATGCCGTACTCTTTAAGTCCCGCGATGGCGGCTTTGTACATTGCCGGTTCCGAATCCACCAGCACGCCGTCCATGTCGAAAATGATCGCTTTGATCCCGTCTAAAACTGCCATTTGATACCTCGCCTTTCAGTTGGAGCCGCGCCGCGGTATGCCCACGACCAGCGCACCCATTGGTCCCAGTTTGAAATCTTCGATACGCACCTGCCGTGCGCCGTTCAGTTCGCCGATGTGATAATACATGCCGGTCTCGGGGTCAATGCCGATCGCCCCGTCTCCCGGCTGCGCTCCGATCCACTCGGGCACGTTCAGCGTCAGCGGGGCGTCAACGGCCTTGTCCGTATGGTTTACGATCAGGAACGCTTCTTCAAACGCCGCCGTCCAGCACCAGGTGGTGATCAGCAGCGGCGATTCTTCGTCCGTCAAGGCTTCGGCTCTGCCCGCGGGCAATATACCCAGTCCGGCAAGCGCCTGCTCAAGCTCCGAAAGCAGCGCTCCGCGCGAAGCGTCGGTGCCCTCGTCATCCGAGAACGTCAGCACGCCGGCCGCGGCAAGTTTTCCCCGCAGTTCGGCGAGTTCCGGCGTCTCAAAATTCATGTACGGGAGCACTACCGCGCGGTAGCAGTTGCCGCGGCGGTCAATGATCCGCCCGCGCCCTATCTGCGTTTCCTCCAGGAGCCCGCGTACGTCAACGCACTCGTATTCCAGCCCCGACAGCAGAAGCCCGCGCCCCAGCCGCTGCCAGGATCGCTCCAGCTTCCGCTCTTCGGGCGTGTACTCCCGGCTGCCCAGCTGCGCCGCGGAACCGAACGCGGCCGCGAACGCCGCCTCGATCGGGTACAGCAGCAATATGCGGTGATTGAGCGTATTGCCGCCCCGCAACGGATTGGAAATGCGCGCGGTAAAGTCGCAGAAATCGCGGAATTCCGCCTCGCTCACTTTAGTGTCGCTGTAATATGACGGGAATTCGGTAACGCCCAGCGCGCGCTGCATTGCCACCGAACCCTTCATTTCCCGGAGGCCGTACGGCACGCCGCGGGCGCCTTCGTTGTGGCCGGAGATCTCCGACATCACACGGCGCGGCCCACTGCCGGCGGGCGCGAACCACGCGGCGGCGGAAGAAATAAGTTTCGGAGTCATTGCCTGATCCAGGATGCCGTCCGGGATCGTGGTGAGCATATCGATGCCGGGCAGGCCCATGTGAGACATGAAGCGGAAAATATTGCCCTCGAAGATCGGATGATCCAGTACCGCCTCCTCCAGCAAAACGTGTCCGGAAAACCGTGTGCCCGCCGAAGCGCACCAGTCCCCCAGCTGTTCGAAAAACGCGTGCTCGAACATTTCGGAAGTGACCGTGTGGAAACGGTATCTCGTTTCGGCGTTGGCATCCGTGCGCGGTCCGAACAGATCTCCCAGTTTGGGCAGCAGATCCTCGCCCCAGCGTTCTTTATAGCGCTCGGGCAGCCGGCGGTCCCAAACTACCAGCGGCAGCAGCGGCAGCGAATCGTCAAATTTATCCCGCACCCGTCCCGGATACAGTCCCGCGTTGAGGTACGCGGCCATTATGGACGGCTCGTCGGTGAAAATTGCCTCCACCGCGCCGAACAGCTCGCCCAGCTCGCGGCGGTAGGCCTCGTATGTATTGTCAATAAACGCCCGGACCGCGTCCGGGTCAAGAACGTTGATGTAACGGCGGGACTCGTGCACGTTGTGCTCGGCGTGCGTCCCTTCGTACACCCGTTTAACGGCATAAGCCCGGGCGATCCCGGAAGCATCGGCGCGCACCAGCGTGCAGGTCGCCTTTGCCGGCGTGACCAGACTGCCGGCGTACGCCATGGCGGTGACAAAATAATCGTGCCCCGGAGGCAATTCCAGCGAGATCAGTTCGCCCGGAGCGCCGTACGCGGTCACTTCCGCCAGCCCCTGCGCCTCGTATTCCGGATGATCCCGCAGCGTGATGCCGCCTGCGCCGCCGCTGGGATAGCCGTGCTCATCGTACAGCCACACCCGGAAGCCCAGCGCCTTAGCCCGGCGCACGGCGTAGCGGAGCGTCTCCCAGTTGGCCGGACTTTCCAGATACTGATCGAAGTCAACATTGGTGACGATGCCGCCGTAGCCCAGTCTGTACAGCCGTGTCAGACAGGCGTCAACGATCTCCTCGCGCCGTTCTTTGCTGTCGTCCCGCCCGATCCCGAAACCGTGCAGCATTTTAAGCGGTCTGCCCGCCGCCTCAGCCCGGATATCGGTGTTGTACATGCCGTCCGTATCCATATTTAACTCCTTGCGCAGTCCGCGCCGGGTCCGGAGTCAAAGCTCCACTCTGTGCTGCAGCGCCGCGCCCAGCGTCACGTCGTCCGCGTACTCCAGATCGCCGCCCACAGGCAGTCCGCGGGCAATACGCGTCACGGTCACGCCCAGCGGTTTAATCAGGCGCGCCAGATACATGGCGGTCGCCTCTCCCTCCACGTCGGAGTTGGTGGCAACGATGACTTCCTTCACTGTGCCGTCCAGCCGCCGGAGCAGTTCCTTGATCCGGATGTCGTCGGGTCCCACGCCGTTCATGGGCGAGATGGTCCCGTGCAGCACGTGGTACGTGCCGGCGAACTCCCTTGACCGCTCCAGCGCCTGCACGTCCTTCGGGTCCTGGACGACGCATATCACGCTTTTGTCCCGGGCCGCGTTGCCGCATATGTCGCACACGTCCTTGTCCGACATATTCTGGCACACCGTGCAGAATTTCAGCTGCTTCCGGGCGTCAAAAATGGCTTCGGCGAAATCTTTGACCTCGTCCTCGCTCTTGCGGAGCAGGAAAAACGCCATCCTCTCGGCGCTTTTATGCCCCACGCCGGGCAGCGACTCAAATTTCTCTATCAGTTTTGTTACAGATGCCCCGTAAACGCTCATAATTCACCCGCGTTTTGACGATCTATGCCTCAGAAGGGCAGGCCCTGGGTGTATTTGCCCATTTTTTCCTCGTTGGCCGCCTCGATCTTATCGCCGCAGTCATTGAACGCCGCCATGATCAGATCTTCCAGCATCTCTACGTCATCGGGATCCACGACTTCCGGTTTGATCTCGATCGAAGTAAGTTTGTGGCTGCCGTTCATAACAACTTTTACCATGCCGCCGCCCGACGTACCTTCGAACTCCGTCTCGGCGAGCGCTTCCTGCTCCTTCTGCATTTCCCGCTGGAGCTGCTGCGCCTGCTGCATCATTTTCTGCATATTGTTCCCGCCGCCGCTTTTCTGACCGAAGCCGCCTCTGAATCCTTTTGACATGTCAGTTCCTCCTCAATTTGCCATTTGCCCTTTGCCATTTGCCATTTGTCTTCCGGCCTCAAAGGCCTTTTTGTTGATTTCCAGTAATTTTGCCGGCACAACGCTCTCCAGGCTGGCGCGCCAGACCTCCGCCGGTATCTCCGGGATCGCGGCGGACAATACGCCCAGCAGCACCACGTTGACGCATTTCGCGCTGCCGCAGCGTTCCGCGGCCGCGAGCGCGTCCAGTGAAACGACATTGAAATTGCCCCCCGCGAGCCGCTCGGGCACGCGTTCCGGGTATTTTTCGGCGCCGGAGATCACCGGCATGGGCAATATTTCCTGCGTATTGGTGATCACAAGTCCGCCCGGCTTCAGGTAGCCCAGCGCCCGCAGCGCCTCCACGCTTTCAAAAGACAATACCACGTCCGCCATGCCCCGGTCGATGATCGGGGAGGCAATGCTGCTGCCGATGCGCACGCACGTTTCCACGCTGCCGCCGCGCTGGGACATGCCGTGGACCTCGGACACCTTAACGTCTTTGCCCATGCGCAGCGCCACGTCGCCCAGAAACCGGGACGCCAGCAGCGTGCCCTGGCCGCCTACACCGATGATCAGAATGTTGAGATTGTCCGCGTTCATGGTTCACGACTCCTTTCTGATGGCGCCGAAGCGGCACATCTGCGTGCAGAATTCACAGCCGACGCAGAGCGAGCGGTCGATTCCGTAGCCGTCGCCCTTCTTCACGATAGCGGGGCAGCCCAGCCGCATGCACGCGCCGCAGCGCCGGCATACGTCGGTGTCGATATAAACGGGCTTGCCGTAATTGACGCCCTTCAGCAGCGCGCAGGGCCGCTGCGCGATAATAACGGAGGGCTCGTCCGCGGAAATCTCTTCCAGCACCGCCTCTTTGAACGCCTTCAGATCGAACGGGTCAACGATCCTCACCCGCTCCACGCCCACCGCCCGGGCAAGCAGCACCAGATCCACGGGATGCGTGTCCTCCATGCGGATGGTCTTGCCCGTGGTGGGGTTCTGCTGGTGGCCGGTCATGCCGGTGATGGAGTTGTCCAGAATGATCACGGTGGAAGCGCCTTTATTGTAAACGATATTGACCAGGCCCGTAATCCCGGAATGCATGAAAGTGGAGTCGCCGATCACCGCCACGGTGCCGCGGATATTGTCCGCCGCCGCGGGGTCTGTGTCCCCGGCCTCCGCCTTCGCCACTGCCTCGGCTTTTTCCATGCCGTGGGACATGCCGATGGAAGCGCCCATGCAGATGCAGGCGTCCATGGCTTTGTACGGCGCCGCCGCGCCCAGCGTGTAGCAGCCGATATCGCCGGTGACCCGCAGTTTCAGCTGGGACAGCGTATAGAACACGCCCCTGTGCGGACAGCCGGGACACAGCGTGGGCGGCCGGTGCGGCGCGTCGTCAACGCTGAGCTTTTCGCCCCCGTTTTCTCCCGCCTCCGCCGCGGGCGTTGATACGCCGTAATACGCGTTTTTGATCTTCTCGGTGCCCAGCTCGCCCAGCGGAGTAAAATACTTTTTACCTTCCACATACGCGATGCCCAGCTGCCGCACGAAATTTTCGATGTACGGTTCCAGTTCCTCCACCACCAGGAGTTCCTCCACGGAGGCCGCGAATTCCTTGATCGCGCGCTCCGGCAGCGGATAGATCATGCCGAGTTTAAGCACCGACGCGTCGGGAAACGCTTCGCGCACATACTGGTAGCAGATGCCGGAGGTGATGATGCCGAGCTTGCGGCCGGGATTGACAAGTCTGACCCAGCTGTCCG
Organism: uncultured Ruminococcus sp.; assembly: GCA_902782885.1. Lineage (GTDB taxonomy): Bacteria > Bacillota > Clostridia > UBA1212 > UBA1255 > UBA1255. The sequence continues at coordinate 6,626 of CACZOW010000218.1, forward strand.
CCACTTCCGTGAGCACACGGTCGCGCTCTTTGACCACGGCCTGCCGCTTTTTCGCCATGCCGGGCATCATTACATATTTGGAAATATCTTTGACGTACGGTTTTTTGGGGACAACGCGCCGCGCTCCGGTCTGCACCGGGCTGCGGGAGTGGGAAACGCGCGTGGTCAATCTCAAAATGACCGGCGTATCGTATTTTTCGCTGAGTTCAAAGGCTTTCTGCGCGAATTCGAAGCACTCGGCGCTGTCCGACGGCTCCAGCATCGGCACGTGGGCGGAGAGCGCGTAGAAGCGCGAATCCTGATCGTTCTGCGAACTGAACAGCCCCGGGTCGTCGGCAACCGCGAACACCAGTCCGCCGTTGACCCCCGCGTACGCCGCGGTGAACAACGGATCCGCCGCCACGTTGAGCCCGACGTGCTTCATGCAGCACATTGCCCGCGCGCCGTCGATCGCGGCGCCTATCGCCACTTCGGCGCTGACTTTTTCATTGGGCGACCACTCGCAGTACACGCCCGGCAGCTTCGCCAGCGTCTCGGTGATCTCCGTGCTGGGCGTCCCGGGGTACGAGGAGACAACATGCACTCCCGCCTCCCACGCGCCCTGCGCCACGGCTTCGTTGCCCAGCAGCAGTTTTACGGCCTTCGCCTTATCCGAATTATCCATCTTATCCGTGTTTCCCATCGTATCCGCCTTCTCCATGATATCCGTTTACACCGGGCCGCCTGCGCCGCTGGCACTTGCGCCATATGCGCTTTTTGCGCAGCCGCACACTGACCCTTATATTAATTATATCACGAAAATATCGATGATTTCAACGGCAAGGCTCTACTCCCGAAAGCGTAATGGCACTGCTTGATTCAGGCACTGCGACGGATAACGCCTGTGAAAATTGGTAATATCCTGTCATTTTCATTTTTCGCGCGGATTTCCCTTCAAAAATAAACAAAAACCA
>CACZOW010000219.1 GCA_902782885.1 uncultured Ruminococcus sp.
CGGATATCGCTGTTGCCCAGTTTTTCCTTGGTCTGGCCTTCAAACTGCGGGTTTTCCAGCTTGACCGAAACGATCGCGGTAAGGCCTTCGCGAACGTCTTCGCCCGCGAGATTTTTGTCCGAATCTTTCAGAAAATTGTACTTGCGCGCGTAGTCGTTGAATACCTTTGTGAGCGCCGCGCGGTAACCGGTGAGGTGCGTGCCGCCTTCATTATTAATAATATTATTGGCGTAGCAGTAGATATTTTCCACGTAGGAATCGTTGTACTGCATTGCCACCTCGACGATAGACGTGTCTTTCTGACCGGAAATGTATATCGGGGCAGGGTGCAGCACGGTTTCCTTGCGGTTCAGATATTCTACATAAGAGATGATGCCGCCTTCGTAATGCAGCGTTTCAGAAACGGGAGCTTCGCCGCGGTTATCGTTGAGAATGATCCGGACGCCGCGGTTGAGGAACGCCATTTCGCGGAAGCGCACCAGCAGTGTATTGTAGTCGAATACAAGTTCTTCAAAGATCTGGTAATCCGGCTTGAAGGTCGTGGTGGTGCCGTGAGCGGAGGTATCGCCGATTATCTTTACGGGGCAGCAGGTCTTGCCGCGTTCGTAACGCTGGTAATACACGTGGCCTTCACGGGAAACTTCTACTTCGAGGAATTCGGACAGGGCGTTGACAACCGACGCGCCGACGCCGTGCAGACCGCCGGATACTTTGTAACCGCTGCCGCCGAATTTACCGCCGGCGTGCAGTACGGTATGGACAACTTCCAGCGTAGGAATGCCCATCTGCTTGTTTATACCGACGGGAATACCGGCGCCGTTGTCCTCGACGGTGACGGAATTGTCGCTGTTCAGCGTGACGGTGATGGTGTCGCAGCGGCCGGCGAGCGCTTCGTCAACGCTGTTGTCCACGATCTCGTAGACCAGATGGTGGAGGCCTCTGGCCGACGTGCTGCCGATGTACATACCGGGGCGTTTGCGTACCGCTTCAAGCCCTTCAAGTACCTGGATATCGTTTTCGTTGTATACGTGTTCACCGTTCTCGGGCTGCGTTTCGGGTGCGGGCAGTGCGGTGTTGAGTTCGTTTTCGTCCATCAGGATCTTCCTCCGAAGAAGTGTTCACATTTTGCGGCCCGGTGGCCGCATATCGTTTCAGCGTTTGCGTCGGCTGCCGCCGGAAACGCGCTTGTACAGGGTCATGGTGGAAACGGGGGAGATGTACACGCGGCTGACGCCTTCGGTGTCGGCCAGTATAAAAGACTTGGGCATTTCGCCCCGGTCAACTACGTTCACGGTAAATCCTTCCTCCTGCGATGCCAGCAGGAATTCGGCGGTCGTCTTCATCGTCGTCGCCACTTCCAGGTCGAAGATGCCGATGACGTCGGATTCGCGAATGCAGCCGTTGTCTCCTATATGTAAATACACAAAAATGCCCCTCGTTTTGTTTTGAAGGCGGGTTTCGGTTTTTATGTACCTTTGTACTGCTAAAAGCCAAAGCGCCTTACAGGGGCAATTATACCACTTTTTTAAAGTTATATCAACTGAATCTCGCCGGATTTTACAAAAAAGATTTTAGCGTCGCGCTTTACGCTGCCCGGCAGTTCGCCGAGGGAGGCGGTGGTGATGAACGTCTGACAGCCGGCCACGCTGTCCAGCAGCATTTCGCTGCGTTTTTCGTCCAGTTCCGAGAAAACGTCGTCCAGCAGAAGCACGGGGCTGCGGCCGGTCTTCCGGTGCAGCAGCATGATCTGCGCGAGTTTTATTGACAGCACCGCGGTGCGTTTCTGCCCCTGGGAACCGAAGCGGCGCAATTCCATACCGTTCAGTTCGATCTGCACGTCGTCGTTCTGGGGGCCGTACAGGGAATGCTGGCGTTCGATCTCGCGGCTTTTTCGGGCGGAAAGCAGTTCCAGAAACTCGCTTTTTATTGCATTTTGGAATTCCGCGGGGTCAATATCTTTTGCCTCCGCCGTTTCGGGAGCGTCAATGGCCGCGGCGCGGAAATTCGGCACGTATTTCATCGTCAATTCTTCGCCGCCGGAGATCTGCCCGTTTTTTTCCGCGGCGAGCCGCTCGAGTTCGGCGCAGAAGCGGGCGCGTTTTTCGGCAATTGACGCACCGAACGCGGCCAACTGTTCGTTGTACACGTCCAGCAGTGCATCGGCGGAGTCTCCGGAAGCGCCGGTCCTGCCGTAATCGCGCAGCAGAAAATTCTTTTGCGCAAGTGTTTTATTGTATTGCTGCAGGTCAAAATAATGGGACGGATGCAGCTGTGATATTACTATATCCAGCATTTTGCGGCGGACAGAGGGACCTTCGTTGACGATATCCAGATCCTCCGGCGAGAAAATTACGGACAGCAGGCTGCCCATCAGATGACCGAGCTTGCGGAGGTAGAGGCCGTTGACCCGCGCCGCCTTCTCGCCGTTTTCTTTAAATGAAACGGCAATATTTTCCGTAATATCTCCGCCTAGTTCGGCGGAAATGCGGAACTGGTCCGTGCCGGTCTTAATAAGGTCGTTGTCCTTGCTGTAGCGAAAGGAACGGCCTATGGCGCAATAGAAAACAGCTTCGATAATATTAGTCTTGCCCTGACCGTTGTCTCCGTAAAAGACGTTTACACCGGGGCTGAATTCAGCGTCGAGGGTGCTGTAATTACGGAAATTTGTCAGGGCAAGCCGTTTTACGAACATGATTACCTGGTGCGGATAGGCATTATCAGATATGTGAAGGACGGGTCGCTTTCACCGGTGATGATGCAGGGGCTCAGAGGGGAGAGCAGCGACAGCACGATCTTTTCGTCTTCGATCACGCGCAGGCATTCGATAAAGTTTTTGGCGCTGAAACCGATCGTAAGCTCTTCGCCGGAAACACGGGCGCTCAGTTCTTCTTTTACGGCGCCGATTTCGGTGGTGACAGAAACGGTGATGGTGTCACTGCCTGCGAAATTTATGGTGACGGGGAAGCGCTTTTCGTCGTTGATCACCAGAGACGCGCGCTCAAGCGCGTTCAGGAAAACTTTAGTTTCAACAACTACTGAAGTTTTAAAGTCTTTCGGGATCATGCGCTTATAATCGATATAGTCGCCTTTGTACAGTTTCGATACCATGCGGAACGTATCGGTATAGAACATGATCTGGTTTGCGTTGCAGCAGAACTTCAGCTTTTCGTCAGTGGGTTTAAGCGATTTTACGAATTCGTTGAGGATCTTTGTGGGGACGATCACGCCGTAGTCGTTCTTTTCGGACATTTCGGCAGTCTTCAGCGCCAGCCGGTAGCCGTCGATGGCGACGCAGCGCATTTCATTTTCGCGCTGTTCCATGAATACGCCCTGAAGAATTATGCGCTTGTCGTCCTGGCTGGTGGCAAAAGAGGTCTCTCTTACCATGGACTGGAAAACGTCGGATCTGAGTTCGATGGCGTTGTC
>CACZOW010000220.1 GCA_902782885.1 uncultured Ruminococcus sp.
GCAGGCAATATCCGTCACGGGGTCAATTACCATTGGCGCCGCGCTGCCGCTGCTCATGGGCATTGCCATCGGCGCCGCCGCTCCCGTGCTGCTTTCCGCGATCGGAGCAACAGTCGACGGTAAACGCGCCGCGCTGATCTACCCGGTCGCTGCCGCGCTCTCCGTCACGGCCTGCGCGTCCATATTTTATATCCTGAACGCGGTGTTCAGTTTCCCGTTCCTGGGCGCGGTAGCGGATCCGTTCATGGTCGCCGGCGTCAACAGCATTCTCCGCCTCGCGATGGTGCTGGTCGCGCTGCCGTTCACGGAAATAATCGACGTTATGGTCACCCACATGGTCAGGGACAAAAAACCGCAGGGCGAAGACGGCGCGCCCGTGCTGGAAGAGCGCTTCATCGGCCACCCCTCGCTGGCGATCGAACAGAGCCGCAACGCCATCAACAATATGGCCCGCAACGCCGAGACCGCGCTTATCCGCGCTTTCGACCTGGTGGGAGCGTACAGCGAAGAGGGGTTTGCGGAAGTTGACCGCCTCGAAAAACTCGGCGACACGTATGAGGACGCGCTGGGTACGTATCTTATTAAATTGACCGGCCGCGAAATGACCGATCAGCAGAACCGCGACGTATCCATGTTCCTGCATACGATATCCGACTTTGAGCGTCTTTCCGACCATGCCCGCAACATTGCCGAAAGCGCCAGGGAGATCCACAGCAAAGGCGTGAAATTCTCCGGCGAGGCGCAGCACGAGCTGGACGTTATCACCGCCGCGGTCAAAGAGATCGTGCACTCCGCCATCGCGATGTTCACGGCGGGAGACGTGGCCAGCGCGTACAAGATCGAGCCGCTGGAGGAACTGATCGACAATCTGTGCGACGAACTCAAGCTCAACCACGTAGAGCGGCTCCAGCAGGGCATCTGCACCATCGATCAGGGCTTCGTGTTCAACGATCTTCTGACGAACTGCGAGCGCGTATCCGACCACTGCTCCAACCTGGCGGTGGCAATGATCGAACTCGAAAGCGACGTATTCGATACTCATAAATATCTGGATCATGTGAAGGATAAGCATACCGAGGAATTCGAGAGATACTTTGATGAGTACAAAGAGCGGTTCGCGATCTGAGCGGAGGCGCACTGTCATTGCGGCAGTGGTATCCACGGCGGCGCTGCTGGTCCTGCTGGCGGCACTGGCGGCGGCAGACCTTATGCATAAAGACAGACCAAAAGCATTGTTCTCTGTCACGGTGTTCGGCGACGACGAGGGAGGCGCTCTGCTGCTTTCGTGCGGAGGCGAGACGGCGCTGGTCATTGATGGCGACGACAGTGACGGAGAAGTCATCGAAGCGCTGACCGGCGAATTGCGTGAGCGGCGTCAACTCAGTACCGACGTGCTGCTGATCAAAGGCAGCGCGGACAACGCCGAATGTTCCGCCTCCGCCGCCGCGCTCAAGGCCGCGGGTCTGGAGGCGGAGGAAGTGAGGTTCGCGCTGGATACCGAATTGACTCTGGGCGTTGCCGCTGTTATACTGGATACCGCGGACAACGGCGCGCATGTCATCAAGGTCGATCACCGCGAAGGAGACATCTCCATCACCGGCGACGCGGATACATTGTGCGTCAGCGTCAATGCCGACGGCCTCAGCTACACTCACAACAGCGCGCAGATCGCGGTGCTGCAGTCCGACGGCAAGAACGTGAGGATCCTGCGGGATCTGGACGCGTTGTTTTGAACTGACCGTACTTTATTAGTCAGTTCCGGTTGATGGGCGCGCTGTTTACCGGATCCATATTCGTTTTGCTCGCGTTTTCGGTCTGTCTGCCGCCGTCTGCCTGTTCCGGCGCGTAGGAAGCAGCTGAGTCAGGAGAGGCGGAAGTCGTGCTTCCGGGGGCGAAAGAATAAACCGCGGGGGCAATGCGCCGTACTCGCGGCCGGGCTGAGAAAACAAAAAACCTTAAAAAGTGTTGGCTGTTTGCGGGCGGGAGTGGTATAATATTGACGATTCCATATGAAAGGACTCTTTGAAATGAAAAAAATAATCGCATTACTGTTGACACTTGTAATGATCGCCGCGTTGGCGGCCTGCGCGCCCAAGACCCCGTCCGAAGGCGACAAGGCGACCGAAGTCCCGGCGACCGCTGTTCCGGCAACGGAAGCGCCCACCGCGGCACCCACGGCAGCGCCGACCGAAGCTCCCACCGAGGCGCCTACCGAAGAACCCGCGCCACAGTACACGATCCCGTACGTGACAGACGGCCTCGTTGCGCTGTTTGAAGGCTATTACAACACCCGTAAGGGACAGAATAAGTCTACCGAGATCTGGGATGACCTTTCCGGAAACGGGATCGACATCGATTTCATGCTGGATGACACGGCCGAGTGGACGGACAAGGGCCTGGCGATCAGTTCCACCAGGATCGAGTTCCCGGACGAACTGTTCGAGCTGATCAACGGCGAGGAGTTCACCGTCGAATACAGCATCGACGACCTGGTCGTGACCGGCGCCGACTTTGCCACGCTGCTGAACGTGCTGCCCAACGACCAGTTCGCGCTGTTCATCCGCAACAGCAACGGCGCCATCGAGTTCAAGACAGCTCCCGCCAACGCGCGGCCTCAGAAGGCCGGTGTGGGCGTTGATTCGGTCAACAACAAGACGATCGCGGTGACGTTCAAACTCGGCGACAAGATCTGCCTGTATTCGAACGGCGAACTGCTTTCGTCCGTTGAAGCCAAAGCGCTGCTTGGCGCGACCAGCACGTTCTTTATCGGGCACAACGACGCCAAGAAGTCCTACGATGCCACCGTGCGCTCGATCCGTTTCTACGACCGGGCGCTGAGCGCGGAGGAACTGGCGGCCAACGCGGCGGCGGTCGGAACGCTCGGAGCATGACCGGCGCGGCCAATTAAAGTATAGTTCAAACAGACCGGCGGCAGCGGGCGAAGATACGCCCGCTGCCGCTTTTTTTTGCCCTTTCATATAGGGGACAGACCACCGTTACGGGCTGCGGTATTGCCCGCTGAAGAGCGCAAGTTTCACTTGACACGGCTGTGCGCGGGGCGGTATAATCCGAATGTAAATGAAACGTTTGTTTCATTCAGGAGGACGGTATATGAGGAGCAAGGACAGGACGCTGCTGGCGGAGATCGAACGGTTCATATGCGATTATACGGACCGGCATGGCTACTCGCCGGCGATGCAGGAGGTGGCGGACGGCGTTGGCGTCGGGAAGTCGACGGCGTACAGATATATTGTGCAGCTATGCTCGGAAGGCGCGGTGGATTACGCCGGCGTGCGCAGTCTTACGTCGACACGTACGGACGCGCGTGCGGTGCGGGTGCCGGTGCTGGGAGAGGTCGCCTGCGGGATACCGAAACTTGCGGAAGAGAATATAGACGAGTATGTGCGGCTGCCTGTGGCGCTGTTTGGAAATGATGATTATTTTATCCTTAAGGCCAGCGGTGATTCTATGACGGGTGCGGGGATCGACGACGGCGATCTGGTGCTGATACGGCGGCAGAGCAGTGCCGAAGACGGACAGATCGTTGTTGCCCTCACTGAAAATGAAGCTACGCTGAAACGCTTTTTCGCGGAACCGGAGCGCCACCGTATCCGGCTGCATCCGGAGAATCCAAAGCTGAGCGACATATATGTTGAAGCGTGCGAGATACAGGGCGTGGCGGTGAAAGTGCTGAAGGATCTGTAACAGAGCGCGTGCCGCGGAGGGGGTGAGACTGTGCGGCCTGAAGAACTGGCGGAATACGCCGGAGAAAAATACAATATGGTGCTTCGGGAAAGTCGGAACGCTTATCTCGGTTCCTATTACACGCTTAATGATCCGGTCACCGGCGGTATCCTGGCATATCTGATGAAAGAGCGTGATCCGCTCACAGGCGCCGAAACAGTGCGCTGCGATATAAAGTGCGGTGAAAACGCGCTTTCGGAGTTTCCGCGGCCGTATCTGTCTCCGCCATTCCGGATGTACGGGAAAAAGTGGGTGGGAATAACCTTCGATGAGCGGACCGAACCGGAAGTAGTATATAAGCTGGTCGACCGTGCGGCCGGTCCCGACGGAAAATACGGCTGGACGTTCGTGCTGGATCCGTTGCCGCTTCATTCGGATGAAGCAGATACGACCGCACCGGTGTTGTCCGCTGAAGATGACGACGGGCTGAAGCTCCATTTCGGAGGCGGGTACAACGACACCGAACTTCCTTTCGCCGCGGATCCGCGAGTCGCCGGAAAAGTTTCCGCCGCGGAACGCATACGGTCAATGCGCCGCCTGTACGATCACGGCCGCGAAACTCCGATGTTAAAGACACAGAATTTCTGCCGTCAGGGAAAATTCATGGAGGATTACGAAGACGACGCGCCGTGGGACGAAGAAATGTTTTTCTGCTATTATCCCACGTACCATGATATGAATACAAAACAGCTGCGCGGCTATTTCGCATGGCGCACACGCGTACGGAAAGGAGAATACACGCGGATCGCGCTTTCGGCGGCATATGTGTACATTTATGAGCTGCTGAACGGGATCGGCGCGAAGACGCCCGAAGAAAGTTTAGAGAAGCTCAAGGCATTTGAAACGGGTTTTCTGGACGCGGGGTTCGGAGACGCGCGCATGCGTCAATACTTAAACAGCTGGATGTACGAATTTGCGGTGGTCAACAGGCTGCCGCGGGAATTGACCGCTTCGCTGCAGGGGAAAGATCAGGCGCGGATGGACACGGGACTGACGGTGCTGCGCGAACCGGATCAGCATACGGACGCGGAAGTATTCGACGCGCTCTGCACTTTCGCCGGTAAAAAATGGCGGGATTCCCCGGTCATTGCCGCCGATAAAGCCCGGGGCATGCATCTGTTTGGCGAGATATGGCGGAACGCGGCGGCGCATTGCCGGCTCGAGTACAATGAACTGCTGACGGAGACCGATCTGTTCACCGCCTGCTTCGGCGAGAAACGAACCACGTTTTGGTATCCCCTCAGCAGCGCGGTATTTCTGGAACAGGGAAAGTTCACCAACGCGGATTACGCGCTGAATGAGTTCCGCGTATACCGGCGGCGGGGCGGCTTGTGGCGCATGGAAGCATACGATAAAGCTAATTTTAAGCCGGCCAGACTGCGGTCGTTCATGCGCGCCGCAGACGTGAGATTGCGGCAATACCTGAAGGTCGGGCGTCCGATGGAACTGCTTCCGGAAGAAAGCTGGATCGTGCCGTATATCGACGATGTGATCGAAGCGGATAAAAAGGCGCTGCGGGAAGCCGCGCGGCAAAAGATCAGGATAGATCCCGCCGGTCTGGAAAAGATACGCGCGGACGCGACAATAACGCTGGGCAGACTGCTTACGGAAGAGGAGAAGCTCGAATTGACCGCGCCGGACGCAATCGGAGAAGAGACGGCGGAAACGGCGGAAACGGCGGACAAAGCCGGGCACGGAGCCGGAACGGAGGCGGCGCAGGCCGTTGCCCCCGAAGAACTGCCGCTGGATGAGATACAGTTACAGATCGTGCGTATGCTGCTGCGCGGCGAAGACGCGGGGGCGTTTATAAAAGCGCGGCGGCTCATGCCGTCGATGGTGGCGGACGGCGTAAATGAGGCTCTGTTTGACGAGATCGGAGACAACGTTATCCTCTGCGACGGCGACGACCTGTCGCTGGCGGAGGACTATATAGAAGACATCGAACGTTTACTGGGAGGTCAGATAAATGGATGAAACCAGAAAAGTGCCAAAGCGCATTTCGCAGACGGTACTTAATTCACTGAAAGGCGGCGTGGTGCCGCGCATCGGACTGCCGTATATCGCCGTGGGACGAAAAAACGAGATAGAAGCGCTGCTGCACGACGTGGACATAATTGCGGAAGGCGGCGCGTCGTTCCGGTTCATAGTCGGGCGGTACGGCAGCGGCAAAAGCTTCCTGATCCAGACGATCCGCAACTATGTGATGGACCGCGGCTTTATCGTGGCGGACGCGGATCTTTCGCCTGAACGGCGGCTGCAGGGCACAAAAGGGCAGGGGCTCGCGACTTACCGCGAACTGATCGGAAATCTGTCTACGAAGACCCGGCCCGAAGGCGGCGCGCTGACCCTGGTGCTGGACCGTTGGATCAGCGTTGTCCAGAGCGAGGCGGTAGAGGAGACGGGGCTGCAGCCCGGAGACCCCGGCCTCACGGCGGCAACGGATAAAAAGATCTTCGCGGTGACCGCCTCGGTAAGCGAACTGGTGCACGGCTTTGAATTCGCGCGGCTGCTGTCGATGTATTACCGGGCGTACGTGAACGGCGACGATGACCTGAAGGCCCGGGTCGTGCGCTGGTTCCGGGGAGAATACGCGCTCAAGAGCGAGGCAAAAGAGGCGCTGGGCGTGAATATTATCATTTCCGATGACGACTGGTACGACTACCTGAAGCTGTTCGCGGCGTTTTTCCGGAGCGCGGGGTACGCGGGCATGATGATAATGGTGGACGAACTGGTCAACATTTACAAGATCCCCAACGCCGTCACGCGTCAATATAACTACGAAAAGCTGCTTACCATGTACAACGACACGCTGCAGGGCAAGGCGCGCTATCTGGGGATCATCATGGGGGCAACTCCCCAGGCGCTCGAAGATAAGCGCCGCGGCATCTACAGCTACGAGGCGCTGCGCTCGCGTCTGGCGGAGGGACGGTTTTCACGGCCCGGCGCGCGGGATATGCTGGCGCCGGTGATCCGGCTGGAGCCGCTTACCGCGGAGGAAATGCTGGTCCTGTGTGAAAAACTCGCGGAAATGCATGCGGGCCTTTACGGTTATGCGCGGAAGATGGGCACGGAGGAACTCTCCGGCTTTATCCGGATCGAGTACAGCCGCATCGGCGCCGATCAGAATATCACGCCCCGTGAAGTGATCCGCGACTTTATAGAACTGCTGGATCTTATGTACCAGCATCCGGAAATGGATCTGAACGCGCTGCTGGAGTCGGAAGAGTTTTCGTACTCTAAGTCCGAGGCTGTCTCCGACGAAACGGACGCGGGATATGCGGAGTTTACGGTATGAATGTTTTTGAACGCTACGCTCCTTTTATTCAGGACTATATTTACCGTTCGGGTTGGCAAAGCCTCCGGGCTGTGCAGAACGCTGCTGGGGACGCGATATTCGGCACGAATGAGAACGTGCTGCTCACCGCGTCGACCGCGTCCGGAAAGACCGAAGCGGCCTTTTTCCCGATATTGACGTTGCTGAATGAAGAACCGTCACAGACTGTGGGGGTGCTGTATATTGCCCCGCTCAAAGCGCTGATCAACGACCAGTTCGGGCGGCTTAACGAACTGTGCGAAGAAGAGGGCATCCCGGTGACGCGCTGGCACGGCGACGCGGCGCTCTCACGGAAGCGCAAACTGTTGAAAAAGCCTTCAGGTATACTGCAGATCACGCCGGAGTCGCTGGAGTCGCTGCTGATAAATAAGCATATGGAGATTCCTTCGCTGTTCGGAGATCTGCGTTTTGTGGTGATCGACGAGATCCACTCGCTCCTTCGTGCTGATCGCGGACTGCAGACGTTCTGTCTGGTGGAGCGGCTCTGCAAACTGGCGGGGTGCAGTCCAAGAAGGATCGGATTGTCCGCGACCATCGGCAACCCGGAGGAAGCCGGCAGGTTCCTTGCCGCGGGCAGCGGGAGAAACACGGTCATACCGAAGTTTGAAGGCGGCAAAGAAGTCTGGCGCCTCGGCATGGAGCATTTTTACAATACGGCGCCCCAGGCGGACGAGGATAAAGGCGAGATCGACGGCGTGCCTCCGCAGGAGGAAGCCACCGACAGCGCTCCGAAGGCCGCGGATCCGGGGATCGGGTACATTTTCGAGCATACAAAGGGCAAAAAATGCCTGATATTCACCAATTCACGCGAAGAATGCGAGACGGTGTGCCAGAGCCTGCGGCAGTACTGCGAGGCCAATCACGAGCCCGACCGCTTCCTTATCCACCACGGTAATCTCTCTGCTTCCTACCGGGAAAGTGCAGAGGAAGAGATGAAGGACGACGACTCGCTAATGAGCGTCTGCGCCACCGCCACGCTGGAACTGGGCATAGATATAGGGCGGCTCGAACGGGCATTCCAGATAGACGCGCCGTTTACGGTGGCGGGATTTCTGCAGCGAATGGGACGTACCGGCCGGCGCGGCGATCCTTCGGAAATGTGGTTCATTATGCGGGAGGAACATCAGGAGGCGCGGGCGCTGCTGCCGGCAACGGTGCCGTGGTATCTGATCCAGGGCATAGCACTGGTCCAGCTGTATATTGAAGAACGCTTTGTGGAACCGCCGCGTACCGGCCGGCTGCCGTACAGCCTTTTGTATCACCAGACTATGAGCACGTTGGCGTCGTGCGGCGAGATGACGGCCGGCGAGCTGGCTTCCCGGGTGCTTACGCTGAACTGCTTCCGCCGTGTAACGCAGGAAGATTATAAACTGCTGCTCAGGCATCTTCTGGAGACCGATCACATTCAGCGTACGGAGAACGGCGGCCTTATCGTCGGCCTCACCGGCGAACGCGTCGTGAGCGATCACAAGTTTTACGCGGTATTTCAGGAAAACGTGGAATACACCGTGCATTCGGGATCGGAGCAGCTCGGCACGATAGTGAAGCCGCCGCCGGTGGGGGATAAGATCGCCATTGCCGGCCGCGTATGGGTAGTGGAGGATGTTGACCACAAACGGCGCGACGTTTATTGTACGCTGGTGAAGGGCAACATTCCCGCGTACTTCGGGGACGTTGCCGGCGATATCCACACGCGCATCCTGGAGCGGATGTTCGGAGTGCTGAACGAAGACCGGCAATATCCCTACCTTATGCGCCACGCGGTCTTCAGGCTGGCGGAAGCGCGGGAACTGTTCCGAAAATCCGGCATGGCGGAGAAACCGCTTATCCATCTCGGCGGCAAAATGTGGGCGCTGTTTCCGTGGCTTGGCAGTTACGCGTTTCTGGCGCTGGAACGGTTTCTGAAGCAGCGCTGCGGCAAACGGCTGGGCCTTAAGGGATTGACTTCCGGGCGCCCGTATTATATGCAGTTCACAATGCAGGCGGGAGAGGCGGAGTTTTATCAGATCGTGTGCGAAGAAGCGGCGCAGGAATTTGACCCGCTGGAGCTGGTGTACCCGAAAGAAGTGCCCGTGTTTGAAAAGTATGACGAATTCGTACCGCCGGAGCTGGTGCGGAAAGGTTTCGCGCTGGGTGTGCTTGATATTGATGGCATGAAACAGCGCGTGCGCACCTGGGAGAGGTACGCACGGCAGTAGACGGTGTATTCTGTTGATGTGGATCGATCCCGGAGGAGGGGCAATATGATCAGGCCCCGAACAGCGTGTTGATCTCGTCGCTGTCGACGGTCCGTTTTTCGAACAGCTGATCCGCCAGCCGGGTGACCGCGTCGCGGTGCTCGGAGAGGATGGAGCGCGCCCGCTCAAACTGGCCGCGAATAATGTTGTCCACCTCAGTGTACAGGGCGTTCGGGGAGGCGTCGGGCTTGTCTTTAAGGTACATGGCGGCAAATCCCAGAGCGGACATGCCGTTTTCCTCCACCATGCGCCTCGCCAGGTCCATCGCGGAGCGCAGATCGGAGGAACCGCCGTCGGAATACTCGCCCAGGAACACTTCTTCCGCCGCGAGACCGCCCAGCAGCACGCAGATGGAATCTTCATAATCCTCCCTGGTCCGCAGATACTGAGGCTGAGGCTTGTTCTGCACATAACCCAGCACGCCGCCCGCGGAAGTTTCCACAGTGATGCGTACGATCTCATCGCCCGCGTTGAGCAGCCGCCCGATAAACGCGTGGCCCGATTCGTGCAGCGCGACGCGGCGTCCTTCGGACTCTCTGATGGCATCCGGCAGGATCATCAGCTCGTTATTGGGCAGATAGCTGACGATCTCCTCAATGGCGGGGATGCTGCGTTCGTCGATCCGGGCCAGATCCGGATCATTGAGCGCGGAACGCTTCTGCAGCGTAAGCTGGTAGAGTTTGTCTACGAAACGGCCGTTGCCCAGGTTCTCCACGTTGTGGAAATACTGGAGGATCTGCTTTATCTTCGGCCGGCAGCTTTCGTCCAC
>CACZOW010000221.1 GCA_902782885.1 uncultured Ruminococcus sp.
AGGAGGGCAAGTATTGACCCCGCCAGCAGGCCCAGTATGCCGTAATAGGTGCCGGTACGGAACTTCCTGAACAGGAGCTGGATGATCTTGGCGATGGTGAAGATGCCGGCGATGATGCCGAGCCCCAGAGGGAGCGCGCAGAGCGCGGCTTTGAGCATTGTCGACGGATCGTGGAAGGACGTGAGCCCGGAAATTATTGCCAGCATGTCGTCGTACAGGCCGAGCAGCAACAGAACGAGCGAGCCGCTGACGCCGGGAACGACCATTGCCCCCGCGCTGACAACGCCGCCTATGAAGAGTTTCAGTATCATGCCCGCGCTGAGCGTCGGCAGACCGCCGGCAACAACCTGGTCTGTCCCCTGTGTGAAATACGTTTGGACGACCGCGAGAGCCACGACCGCCAAGGCGCAGATGACGAACGGCACCAGGTAGATGTGCCGGTATTTGCTGTCGCCGCCTGCCTTTTTCAGGATGAGCGGCACGGAGCCGATCACGAGGCCGACGAAGAACAGTCCCGTCTGCAGCGGGAATCTGGCCAGCGCCATGCCGATCAGTTTGCTGAAGGCAACGACGCCCGCCACCAGACCCAGCCCCACGGGGATGAGAAGTTTCAGGTTTTTGACGAACTTTTTGAAGAGGGTGTTAATGGCTTCGATCAGCGGGTCGAAGATGCCGGTGACAACGGCGATGGTGCCGCCGCTCACGCCCGGAATTATGTTGGCAACGCCCACCACGATGCCCTTTACGAACAATATCAGCGCTTCGATGATGCCGGGGCGCTTTTTGGAAGAGGCAACCGCGGCGGTTTCGGCGGTTTGAACGGTTTCAGCGGTTTCGGCGGTTTCAGCGGTTTCAGCCATGTTCTCGGAAAGATCAGCCATTGACGTTGCCCTCCGCTTCTTTAGCCGCCGGAGCAGTGTCGCGGACCGCTGCCTGCCCCTGCCCCTCCGCCGGAACAGCGGCGGAAATATTGCCCGCGGCGCCGGCTGATACAGAGGTCTGTCCCCCGTCCAGAAGCTCGATCTTGGACACCGAGACCTCGTAGGCAGTGCGCTCGGCGACGGTGCCGTCCGGGTAACGCTTCTGGTAGACGCGGCTCTGCATGCGGCCGATGACCTTCACGTGGTCGCCGACTTTGCGTTTGCCGCAGAACCGGGCGTTGCGGCCCCAGCAGATGCAGGGCAGATAATCGGATTTGTTGTAGGAGCGGTTGACCGCCAGCAGGAAGTCGGAGATCTCGCGGTTGAAGGGCGTGGTGCGGTAGACCGGCGGCTTGCAGATGAAGCCGTTCATCTCCACCGAGTCAACGTCGGTATCGGGAACCGTGTCCGGGAAGCGTATCTCCTGCACGAACAGCGTGAGCGTGAGCTTGACCTGTCCCCCGGCTAAAACCGAGTTGTACGACCGGAACTGGCCGTCGACGGCAACGAACCTGCCCTTTTTGAGCTCGCCTATATCGATCAGGCGGTCCGACACCGTGGCCGGTATAAGGTCAAAACTTTCGCTGAGCCGCCGCGTGCGGACAATGAAGCTGTAGAACCCCTCGCCGTACACTTCGTGGCTGAATACGGGCGCGGTCTCCACGGTCCCGGTCAGCTGCGCAACATTATTTTCACTTTGATTCCCCGTCATACCTAAACTCCCCTCGGAGGCTTTTCCTGCGGCAATTGACGCGCCGCCGTTCCCTCCGTGAAGGGGGACAGACCCGCGTCAACGCAAGTTGACAAAAAGTCATTTTATATTATACATAAAGGCGCCGCCGGTTGCAAGCAGGTTGCCCGCAGGTTGATCACCAGGTGGATCACCGGCAAGCATATTGCCCGCAGATACGGCGGCAAACGATGTTCAAAACTGATCAAAAAAGGGCAGCGGCTCCGGTCAGATCCGGAATATTTTCTGGATCGTGCGGTATTCGCCCAGCACCAGGAGCGTTTTGTCCTCGGTGAGCAGCGTCTCGGTGGTGATGTTGATATCCAGGCGGCCGTTTTGCTTGAGGCCGAGGATGTTGATGCCGTAATTGCGGCGGACGTTGATCTCGCCGACGGTCTTGCCGACCCACGCCCCGGGCATCGTCACCTCGAACAGGCCCTTGGACTCGTCGATCTCCACGTAGTCGAGGATGTGCTCGGAGCTGTAGCGGATGGCGCTGATCTTGGCCATCTGTTTTTCGGGATATATCACTTCGTCGGCGCCGTTGCGCAGCAGGAATTTTTCCTGGACGTCGCGCTCCGCCCGGGAGACAACGTGTTTCGCGCCGAGCTCCTTGAGGTTCGACGTGGTCTCCAGCGAGCTCTGGAAATCGCTGCTGATTGTGACGATGCAGACGTCGTAGTTGCGGATACCCAGCGACTTGAGGAACTCTTTGTTGTTGCTGTCGCCGATCTGCGCGCCGGAAACGAAATTCATCGATTCGTTGACGCGGGATTCGTCGCGGTCAATGGCCATGACCTCGTGGCCCAGCGTCGTCAACTGATACGCCAGGTGTTTGCCGAACCTGCCCAGCCCTATAACAAGAAACGATTTCATTCAGATGCACCCCTTTGGATATGCGTTGTATCTGTGTTGTATCTGCGGTCCCTGCCGCGTGTAAAACAGGGGTCTGTCCCCTTTGTTGACAGGGGTCTGTCCCCCGTATTGACCGCGTTTAGCCCACGGTCAGTTTGCCCAGCGGGAAGCGGGAATTGTAGTTGTTTTTATCCGAAACGGCGGCGTAGATTATTGTCAGCCCGCCCACGCGCCCCAGGAACATCAGCAGCATCAGGATGACCTGCGAGGCCGGACCCAGCAGCGGCGTCAGCCCCAGGGAGAGGCCCACGGTGCCCACCGCCGACGCGGTCTCGAACAGGCACATGCCCATGTCGAGCCCTTCGATCGTGCTGATCAGCGCCGCGCCGCCCACAAACAGAGTGAGGTAGAGCATCAGGATCGCCAGCGCGCTTTTGCTGACGCTGCGGTCAATGCGCCGCTTGAAGAAGCCGGTGTCCTCCTTGCGGCGGAACACGGCGAGCATGTTGGCGAACAACACCGCGACGGTGGTAGTCTTCATACCGCCGGCCGTTGACCCCGGCGAGCCGCCGATGAGCATGAGCACGATCATTATTGTCCGTCCGGCGCCGGTCATTGTGTTGAGGTCCACCGTATTGAACCCGGCCGTGCGCGGCGTGATCGCCTGGAACAGCGAGACGGTGAGCCGCTCGCCGAAGGGCAATCCGCGGAAGTCGAAGCAGAAAAACAGCGCCGCGGGGACAACGACCAGTATCGCGCTGGTGACCAGTATGACTTTGGTCTGCATGCGGTAGCGCTTCACCCGGAAACCGTTCTCGCGCACGTCGTCCCAGGTCAGGTAGCCGATGCCGCCGATGGTGATGAGAAGCATGACCACGACGTTGACCAGCGGGCTCACGCGGAACAGGGAGAGGGACGAATACGCGCCGCCGTCGCCGCCCATAATGTCGAAGCCGGCGTTGCAGAACGCGGAGATCGAGTGGAAGATCGACATCCAGATGCCGCGGGGACCGAAGCGGGCAATGAATTCGGGCATCATTGCCGCCGCGCCGACGCCTTCAAATATGAACGTCATCAGCAGGATGAACACGGTCAGGCGGACGATGCCGCCGATCTTGGGCGCGGAGATGGCTTCCTGCATGGTGCTGCGCTGCATTATCGAGATCTTGCGGCGGGCAACGATGGCGAACGCGGCGGCGACGGTTATGACTCCTAGGCCTCCGATCTGGATCATGCCGAGGATGACGCCCTGGCCGAACAGCGACCAGTACGTGGCGGTGTCGTGCACCACGAGCCCGGTGACGCATACCGCGGAGGTGGAGGTGAACAGGGCTTCGTTGAAGGGGGTCACGACGCGTTCATGGGTGGCAATAGGCAGCGACAGCAGCACCGCTCCGGCGAGTATCACGCCGGCGAAGCCGATGATGATCTTCTGGAACGCGGTCAATCTGAATTTTTTCTTTAATGTCATGCTGTCCATATGCTGCCCGGGCCGTTATCCGGCGCCCGTAAATGCCCGTGTTTCGCGTTTTCGCAGTCCGGCGGTGTAGATTCCATGCTGTCTGCCGTGCCACGCCTTTACGGGCCGATTATACACCTTTTTGAGGGGTTTGTACAGGGCCCGGGAGGTGGCCTGTACTTCGTCCGGAAGGTGGTCTGTACTTCGTCCGGAAGGTGGTCTGTCCCCCGTATTGAAACGCTACACCACCTGGCAGATCACGAATTTCAGGTAGTCGCTCTCGGGCACGCCCAGCAGTACCGGGTGGTCCGGCGCCTGGTGGCGGATCTCCGCGATCTTCAGACGCACGCCGGCGTCGTCGGCGGCTGTTTTCAGCATGTCGAGGAACAGGTCGGTGGTCATAAAATGCGAGCAGGAGCAGGTGGCCAGGTAGCCGCCGCGGCCCAGGGCGCGCATTGCCCGCGCGTTGATCTCGCGGTAACCGTTGCGGGCATTGCCCAGCGTCTTCGAACTCTTTGTAAACGCGGGCGGGTCCAGAATGATCAGATTGTATCGCTCGCCCGGCGGCAATTTTTCCGCCTCCTGCAGATAGTCGAACACGTCGGCGCGCACGAACTTCACCTTATCCTCAAGGCCGTTGAGCGCCGCGTTGGCGCGGGCAACCTCCAGCGCCGGCTCCGAAACATCCACCGCGGTAACGAGGTCTGTCCCCTGTCTTGCGGCGTTCAGAGCGAAGGAGCCGGTGTGGGTGCAGAGGTCGAGCACGCGCATTCCGGAAGCGAGGTTGGCCACGGCACGGCGGTTGTATTTCTGATCCAGGAAAAAGCCGGTCTTCTGGCCGCCCGCGAAATCCACCAGGAAGCGGAGGCCGTTCTCGGTGATGGTCGTTGACGTCCGACCGTCGTTGGGCACGCCTTCCGCCCAGCCGGAACCGGGCTCGAGCCCCTCCAGCAGACGGATCCGGGACTCGTTCCGCTCATAAATGCCCCTGACGCCGGAGATCTCATCGAGCAGCGCCCGGAACACGACGCCCTTCACTCGGTCCATGCCGAAGGACAACACCTCCGCCACCAGATAATCGCCGTACCGGTCGACGGTCAATCCCGGGAACCCGTCCGCTTCGCCGAAGATCAGGCGGCACGCGGCAAAATCCGGGCCCATCACGCGCCGGCGGTAGTCAACGGCATACTTGACCCGCCGCTGCCAGAACGCCTCGTCGAAGCGCTCGTTGGCGTTGTCCGAAAGCAGCCGCACCGCGATCTTGCTTTTGGCGCTGTAAAAACCGGTGCCCAGGTATTTGCCGCCCTCCGTAAGCACATCCACCAGCCCGCCGTTTTCGAAGCACTCCGGCACGCCGCGCACGAGCTCCGCCCCGTACACCCAGGGATGGCCGGCGCGAATCCCGCGCTCCGCCTTCTTGTTGACCGCCACCGAATCGAATTGCCGCTCGCTTTTCATGTTGCCTCCGGACCGCGCGAAAAAACGCCGGCAGCCCCCGCGAGCCCCGCGCCGCGCCATAAATATACTTATATTTTAATTTTATCACTTGTAAGAGCGGCGGACAAGAGTGTATAATTATAGAAAATATACAAAAGATACGGAAGTGTTGACTTTGCCAAAACCTCAGATCGAATCCAGAAAGCTCAAGATCGCCGTGATCTTCGGCGGCCGCTCCACCGAGCACCGCGTATCCTGCGTGTCCGCGTCCTGCATCATCAAGAATCTCGACAAGACCAAATATGATATCGTCGCCGTTGGCATCACGTATCAGGGCGACTGGCTGCCCTATTCGGGTCCCGCGTCGAACATTCCGGGGGACAAATGGGTGGAGGAGGCGTACCGCGAGAACGATTTCACGCCGGCCGCGGGGCACAACAGTCTCGATCTGGCGCTGGCGGTGATCCAGCAGTGCGACTGCATTTTCCCCGTGCTGCACGGGTACAACGGCGAGGACGGCACCGTGCAGGGGCTGTTTGAGCTGCTGGGGATCCCGTACGTGGGCTGCGGCGTGTTTGCCTCCGCGTGCGGAATGGACAAAGCTTTTGCGAAGGTCCAGTTCGGCAAGGCGGGCCTGCCGCAGGTGGATTATATAGTTGCATATAAAGATGTTGCCGAACGCGACCCCGGGGCGTACGTGCGCGAAGTGGAAGCGCGCTTCGGTTTCCCGTGCTTTGTCAAGCCCGCCGGTTGCGGTTCGTCGGTCGGCGTCGGCAAAGCCATGAGCGCGGAGGAATTGCCCGCGGCGCTGTCGGAATCACTAAAATACGACAAAAAGGCGCTGATCGAACCTTACGTGGAGTGCCGCGAGATCGAGTGCGGCGTGATCGGCAATTCCGACCCGTCCGCCTTCTCCCCCGGCGAGGTGCGCTCGACTGTGACTTATTTTTACGATTACGATTCGAAGTATGTTGACGGCATGAACGAGTGCATCATTCCTGCCGCCGTGCCGCCCGAGGCGCTGGAGCGGATCAAGGCGCTGGCGGTGAAGGCGTTCAAGGCGATCGACGGCGCAGGTCTGTCCCGCGTTGATTTCTTTTACAAACCCGACGGCACGGTGCTGCTCAACGAGATCAACACGCTGCCCGGCTTCACCGAGCAGAGCATGTATCCGAAGCTGGCGATCAGCGACGGCGTGAGTTACAGCGAGCTGCTCGACCGGCTGATCGCGCTGGCGTTCGAGCGCCACGACGCGGACAAGAGGTGCTTCAGATGACGGCGGGTGCTGCCGGTGAGGGCGTCCCGAACGAGGGTCTGTCCCCCGTCACGCCGGACGTTTCGAACGAGGGTCTGTCCCCCGTCACGAAGGCGGGCAACGACGCTCCGATCGGCGTTTTTGATTCCGGCCTGGGCGGACTCACGGTGCTGCGCGAGATCCACCGGCTGCTTCCCTGTGAGAATCTGGTTTATTTCGGCGACAGCGGCCGCACGCCATACGGCACCAAGTCTCAGGAGACAGTGCTGCGCTACACGCTGCAGGACGTGAATTTTCTGCTTTCAAAAGGTGTGAAGGCCATTGTGATCGCGTGCAACACCGCCAGCGCCTGCAGTCTGGACACCGTGAGGCAAACGTACGGATTGCCCGTAATTGAAGTGGTAGAGCCCGGATCCGCCGCCGCAGTTGCCGCCACCAAGACCGGCCGCATCGGAGTCATCGGTACGCCCGCCACGATCGGGAGCGAGGTGTATAAGCGGGCGATCGACCGCGCCGCCTCCGCCGCCGGACGCACCGACGTCAATTATTTCGGCGTGCCCTGCCCGCTGTTCGTATCCCTCGCCGAGGAGGGGTGGTGGGACAACGACGTTGCCCGCCTCACCGCCCGCAAATACTTAGAGCCGCTGAAGGACGCCGGCATCGACACACTGGTGCTGGGCTGCACGCATTATCCGCTGCTGACCCCCGCCATATCCCGCGTCATGGGCCGCCGCGTCAAGCTGATCAATTCCGCTTCGGTGGTCGCCGCAGCCGTGCAAAACGTTCTCCGCGAGCGCGGACTGCTGCGCGACGCGGAAAACGCGGACAACGCCACCGTCCGCTTCTTCACTTCCGACTCCGCCGACAAGTTCCGCGCCCTGGGCAGCAAGTTTCTGGCCGGCAGCGTAGAGCACGTCGAGCGTGTGGACATCGAGCAATTTTAACTCTCCAAAAACGGGGTCTGTCCCCTTTGTTGGAGCTCACGCAGGGTCAAAAAAGCCGGGGTCTGTCCCCCGGCTTAAATAGTTGTTCCGCGCCTGAAGATCGGTCCGGCGCGCGCTCAAAACTGCATGTTCAAAAGAGTTATTCCGTCGATCAGTATATTGAAGTACGGCGCGGACCGGTATTCCGACTCGTGGAAGTAGCCGCCGTGAATTGCTTCGGTATCGTCCTTGAAATCAGGATCGGCATCAACGTTCGCCAGGATCGACGTGAGGTGCTTGCCTTCGACGGTAAATTTTGCGGTGTCAAAAACGTGCAGCGAACCGTCGCGCAGCTTCGCCGCGTACTGATCCAAAACTTCCTTGGTCCCGGGAGCGGCGGCAAGGGTATTGACCAGCGACAGCTCCACGGATCCGTTCTCCAGCGTACCGGTCCAGTCGGTGTCGATCGGCGCGCCTTTTATTGCCTGCGCACAGATATATTTAAAATACGGCGTCCAGTTGATCCGCGAGTTCAGCAAACACGTCTTCGGATAGACCATATTGTTAAAACTGCTGTACGCCACATTCGGCACGCCGGCATTTTCGCACGCCGCCGGAGCCCCGCGCGATTCCGAGTACTGACTGATCAGGACGCAGCCGCCCGCGATCAGCGCCTCTGCCGCCTCCTGCTCCCGCTGCACATCGTACCAGGAACCGGAAAACTGCACATTCATCGTTGCCGCCGGCACGATCTCTTTGATCCCCAGATAAAACGCGGTGTAGCTCGAGATCACTTCCTCATAAGTGAACGCCCCGACAAAGCCGACTTTCGGCACGATCCCGGGATCCTTCGCCATCATATCCTTCAGCTTCAATCCGGCGGCAATACCCGTCAGATACCGGCCGTCGTAGATCGCCGCGTAGGCGTTGTGATAGTTGGCAAGCTTTTCCGTGTGCGCTTTGACGCCGGAAGCGTGGCAGAACTGCACGTCTTTGAACTCTTTGGCGGCTTTGATCATGTAGTCTTCGTGGCCGTAGCTGTCGGCAAATATCACCTTGCAGCCTTCGGAGACCAGATCCCTGGCAGTCTCGTAGCACTCGTTGCTCTCCGGGACCTGGCGTTTGATGATGATCTGGTCATCGGTCAATTTAAGCTCCGTCTGCGCCGATCTGAGGGCAATAATAAAGTTGTTGTCGTACGGACTCGACT
>CACZOW010000222.1 GCA_902782885.1 uncultured Ruminococcus sp.
GCGTACGTGGGCAGCTGGTGGTGGACCGACCGTCCCACGCCCACGGAGGAAGAGTTCGCCTGGATGGCGAAGATGTGCAGGGAATACCGCATGCTGCGGCCATATTTTTCCTGCGACTTTTACCCGCTGGAAAACAGCGGCTGGTCATACGCCCACGGCGGCTGGGCGGCGTACCGGTACGACCGGCCCGAAGCGGGGGACGGCATAGTAATGGTTTTCCGGCGCGCGGGCTCAAATTGCGAGCTGGCGAGGTATCCGCTGGAAGGACTTGACCCCGGACGCGTTTACACGGTCACGGATATTGACAGCGGCGAGACGGCCGAGATCAGCGGGAGCGTGCTGTCCTCCGCCGGCCTCGAAGTCGCGATCTCCGCGCCGTACCGGAGCTGTATCTTTATTTACAAAGCCAAATAATACAAATATTTATCTCGATCGTATACCCTCATGCGTTGTATTGCAATATAGAATGCCGAATTTAGCAATGTACTTTGCAAAAACAGGCGTTGTATAATTACCATGACTATCCACCATGGGGGTGTACATTATGAAACGACCGGTTTCAGCGTTATTGACCGTTGCATTGATCTTTGCATTGGCCGTTTCCGCGGCATTGTCCGTATGCGTGCCTGTCAGCCGTGCCGAGAGCGGCGAACCGGAGCTTGAAGCTGTAGAGATCGCCACCGGAAGCACCGTCGGTACGAGGCTCAGATGGGAGCTTGTTACTATAGGCGCTTCGTTCAACGCGACGTCGGGGTTCACAAAGATAGTTTTCCCGCAGGCGTGGGGCTCCAATCCCGCCAACGGCGAGACCACCGAAGTCATAATGGAACTGTTCAATTTTAAGGACAGTTACGAAGAGTCCGTGAAAGGCGAGCCCGTATACACGAGGACGTTTACCTCGGATTCGAGCGAAACACCGGAAGCGACAGGCTCCGGTAATTTCAATAATCTGACTTTCGATTTCGGGAAAGTTCTGCCCGCAGGTCCCTACTCGCTGAGGCTTACGCTCACCTCCGGCGGCGACACGTACTTTGTACCGCCGTCTGCCGCGGCAAAGTATGCCACCACGCAAGTAATGTACACTGATTTCGTATTCAATTTTACGATCTATTTTGTGAAATCGGAAGGCGAGTATTTCAAAAAATTCGATATTGAAGGGTTGCTGGATCTCAAAGAGGTGGAGCTCACGACCGGCGCGCGGGACAACAATCCGATCGAGCTCAGCGACACCGAGATCAGTATGAAATTTGCGGTCCCTGAGGGAATGAAACTCTATTCGCTCACGGTGCCGAGCTGTCCGACGTGGGGCAACAAAGAAGGCGGCAGCGACTGCCGTGTGGATATCTACGCGTGGAAGGGAGACTATGATAAATCAGTCGCCGAAAGAGTGCTGACATTCAAAGAGATCTACGACCACACGGACGGGGATAACGCGGTATTCGTGTTCGACGACCAGCTGCCTGCGGGCGAGTATCTCGCGGCGTTCTATTCGGTCGGAGACATGCGCTTCGGCTTTTACGGCGGAGGTACGCTCACCGAAGGGGTCCGGTTCTTCCGCGACGGCTGGGATACCGAGTTCTCGCCGATCGTAAGGATGACGCTGCTCGATGACAGCGAAGTAAAAGAATTCGTTTCCAGAGATCAGCTCACCGTTGACGGCGCGGACAAGGCGAAAGTCGGGGGCAACGATGAGATCTCCGAGATCGATCTTACCGACCTTACCGGGAAAGAACTCAGGATCTGGGGCTGGTACGCCAGCAATATCTCCACGCCCGTGTTCGGGTACAAAGTTGATAACGGAAACGTCGTTTACGGCGAGTTCGCGGTGGCGGCCGGCGATGACGTGAAAGCTGCCGCTAAAGAGAAAGTCGGAACGCAGGATCACGCGTCGAGATATGAGATAATGGTCCCGATCGCCGAGGGCGATCACACGGTCACCGCGTACGTGCGGCTGTCGAACGGTGAGCGGGCAATCTGGACAGTGAAGTATAAGAACGGACCGGAGGCCACCGAGGAACCCACCGCGGCGCCTACTGAAAAACCGACCGAGCAACCGACTGAAGCTCCGACAGAAAAAGCGACCGCGGCTCCGACCGCGGCGCCGAAGCCTACTCAGAAGACAACGGAGTCCGACGGGAAAGGCCTTCCGACCGGTGCGCTGATCGGTATCATCGCGGGCGTGCTTGCGGTCGCGGCGGTCGCCGTCGTGCTCATACTCAAAAAGAAAAAATAAGATGGAGAACAATATGAACGGATTTTTTCGACGGAAAAGGCATTTATTTCTTATGAGCCTGGTGGGACTGCCGCTCGCGCTCGCGTCGCTTTCCGGAACGACTTCGAGCGTTTACGCCAGGTCGGCCGTGGCCGCGTACGATACGAGCGCTCCCGAAACGTGGCTGGACGGGATCGATCCCGGTACAGGATCGCTCGGAATGCGCCTTAACGTGACGGAACCGATCATCGGTTTTTCGTACGAGATGCGGACGATCGGCCTCGAAAAATGCAGCGCGATATTGTCCCTGTACCGCTGGAACAAGGACTTCAAAACGACGGTCGCGGCGGAGCCTGTTGCCACCAAATTTTACGACACGGTCAAGAACGGAAGCACTTGCCAGCTTATGTTCGCGGACGATCCGCAGAGCGCGGGAGAGTATCTGTTTCTGGTACATGAAGCGGCAGGCCAGACGGGCATCAAATGCATAAACTGGACGGAATACAATTCGAAGTACGGGCTTTGCTACGAAAACGGCATGGAGAACAAGCTGAACCTTAAACTGCAGGTGATGTTTGCGGGAGAAAAGCCGGAAAAACCGTTCAAGTCCTGCGTGCCTCAGCCGTACAGCGAGCACCATACGCCGCCGGAAGAGTATGTTGTCCCCGGAGACAGCCTGATCTACACCCATGAAGTGCTGCCGGATACCTGGGTGTTTACCGACGCGCTCGGACGCGAATCCCTCACGTATAAAGACGTCGGCCCGGTGCGTGAAGACAAAACGGTGGCGATGTTCTACTGGACCTGGAACATCAGCGGCGGTTCTCCGGCGGCCAACGCCCAGAAGGCGATCGAGGCACATCCGGAGGCGCTGTACAATTACGGTCATCCCGTCTGGAACCCCGGCGCCAGATACTTCTGGAATGAGCCGGTATACGGGTATTATCTGTCCAACGACCAGTGGGTGATCAGGCGTCAGGGCGAGCTTTTGGCGAACGCAGGCGTCGATGCGATATTTACGGACAACACCAACAGCATCCGCACGTACCGCGAACAATATCTGGCGGTCTACGAGGCCTGGACGAAGGCAATGAACGACGGCGTCAAAACGCCCAAGGTCTCATATATGCTGCCGTTCAACGGCACGGACAACGCGTACATCCAGATGCGTTCGCTGTTCAACAACATCTACGCCAAAAACGTGTACCAGCCGCTCTGGTTCTACTGGGACGGAAAGCCGATGCTGATGGCGCAGGTGTGGGGCATAGACAGGACCGGCGACGTGGAGCAGAATATGCTCGAATACTTTACGATCCGCAAGGACCTGCCTTATTACATCTGCGGACCGGATAAGATGGAATACGGCGCGTGGGGCTGGCTGTCGCTGTATCCGCAGGCGATCTATTACAAGAACGCGGAAGACGAGAAAAATCACAAGCCCGAGCAGATCACCGTCGGCGTTGCCCAGAACCACAATTACGTGACGAATAAGATGACGGCAATGAACGGCGAGAACTGCTGCGGACGCGCGTACACGTCGGATCTGGCGCATATTGACGACCCGGACGGCGCGCTCTGGGGCTACAACTTCGAAGAACAGTTCGAATACGCGCTGAAAGTTGACCCGCGCGTCATATTCATCACCGGCTGGAACGAGTGGAACGTGGGCCGCGTCGAAGAATGGTGCGGCGTAAAAAACGCGTTTCCGGATGAATTCAACGATGCGTTCAGCCGCGATCTGGAGCCTTCACGCGGAGCGCTGAAGGACAATTATTATTACCAGCTGGTGAATTTCGTGCGCCGTTATAAGGGCGCGCATCCGATCCCGAAACCCGGCGATGCCAAGACCATCGTACTGGGCGGGGGAGAGGCGCAGTGGGACAGCGTGGCTCCTTATTACGCGGCGTACATCGGCAATACCGGCGACCGCGATGCGCTGGGCTTCGGGAACGTGAATTACGTTGACCGCTCCGGCCGCAACGACATAATCGGGGCAAAGGTATCGCGCGACGACGAATTCCTGTATTTCCACGTGGAATGCAGCGACAATATCACACCGTACACCGACAAGCTCTGGATGAACCTGCTTATCGACTGCGTGCCCGGAGAACAGGGCTGGAACACGTTCAATTACGTCGTGAATAAGACTCCGGCTTCCGCTTCGGCGGCGGTGCTGGAAAAGTTCACGGGAGACGGATACGCGTCCGAAAAGGTTGCCGACTGCGAGTACGAGGTCGACGGGCGCTTTATGACCGTGAAGATACGCAAGGCAGACCTGGGGATCGACGGCGGCGAATTTACCGTGAATTTCGCGTGGACGGACAACGTTCATGATATTGACGACAAAGGTGCGGAGACCGCGGACGGACGTACCGAATACAGCAGCTTCTCCGGAGATATCATGGAATTCTACGTGTCCGGAGACGTTGCCCCCGGCGGCAGGTTCAAGTTCTGCTACGATACTACCGGAACGATCGCCACGGGGGAGACCGGGAACCGCGGCTCCGGAAAGCTTGCCCGCCAGATCGGATTGATCGCCGGGGCGGCGGCGCTGGGTGCCGGCGCGGTGGCTGCGGCCGCAATTGTTAAAAAGAAGAAGGAAACTGCAAATAATAAAGACAATATTTGAAATCGAGGAGGAACAATCATGAAAAAAATCATTGCGGTACTGCTCAGCATGCTGATGCTGCTGGCATTGTGCGCGGGCGCCATAGCGGTGAATGCCGAGGACGGTTACGTCGCGGTCAACACTTATTCCGCCGCGTTTACCGTTCCGGGCGAAAGGATCGGTCCGAGTTCGGACCGCGTGCCCAACCAGGGCGCGTACTTTAACGCCGCGTCCGCGTTCAACAAGATCTCGATCCCGAGATACTGGTCGAGCAACCCGGGCAACAGCGGCAGAGGCGACATCACCGTTCGCTTCGACCTGTTCAAGTTCGAGACCGACTACGCCACTTCTATCAAAGGCACCGCGCTTTATTCGAAAGAATTTACCACGAACAAAGATCAGAACGCGCCGCTGGAGTTCGATCTCGGCAAAAATTTCGAAAAAGGATGCTATGCGATCAGCTTTTCGGTAGTCAGCGCGGACGACGGCCTTATCCGCTACTTCGTGCTTCCGGAGACCAACTGCGATTATTCTGACATTCGCATTGGATTCAGCAGTATCACGTTCGGCTTCACCGTAAACTTTGTGGAAGACGCGTCCCTCGACAAGTATTTTGCGAGACTGCCCGGCACCGAGGATCTTGAGGAGATCGAAGAATTCGTGTTCGCGGACAATCAGGATGCGGGCGCCAGAAAAGTCAATGACGCTCCGCTCGGAGTCAGGTTCACCGTTCCCGCGGGCAAAGAACTCGTTTCTATCACCGCCCTGCGCTCTCCCACGTGGACCGAGAAAGAGAACAACGACATGAAAGTCGAGCTCTATGCCTGGAACACCGACTACAGCACCACGGTGGCGGGAAATGTAATTGCCTCAGCCGAAGTGGTCGGCGACGTGGACAACGCGGACGCCGTATTCGCGCTCAACAACAGAGTTGCCGCCGGCGAAGTGCTTGCCGTCTTTTCGGCAACGAATTCGGGTTCCGTGGGACTCTACGGAGCAAATTTCTCCGCCTATATCACCGAGGCGTACGTGAACGGTGAATCTGTGGGCTTCTATCCGAGGATATCCGTTAAATACGCGTCGAAAGAAAGCGCGCAGGGCCCCGAGGAACCGGTGGTGACGTATACCAACATGCAGATCGGCGAAGGCGCCGCGATAGGCGTCTGGGTCAAAGGCGAGAGCAATACTGCCAGCGCGGCGTTCACCACCGCCGGCGGCCTGAATGGCATCGCGCTGGGAATCTACTGGGCTTCCCGGGCGCAGGGCGACAATCCCACCGGCCCCGAGGCGACGTGGACCGCGGAACTGTTCGAGTATAAGAATGACGCCGAAACTACTTTCGCGCAGGCTCCTTTAAAGAGCGTTGCCGTCACGTCCGTCGCGGACAATAACCCCGCCTTCAGGATGGAATTTGACGAGGCGCTTCCCGCCGGGACTTACGTCGTAAGATTTACCGTGACCAACGCGGATTACGTAGACGACAACGGCAAGTCGCCTTACCTCGTGCTTCCGCTTCCCGATAAGAGCGCTCCCGATGCCGACAAATTTGCCTTCTCCGGCGAGGCGTTCAACCTTATCGTGATCGGCGAGTCGATGGACGGTTACTTCGTTCCCAACCCCGCAAACGTTTCTTTGAAAGCCGCTGTGCAGCCGGTGACGGACGATCCGCAGCCTGTTACCGAGCCTCTGCCTGTGACCGGTGACGTTTCGGTCACGATGATCGCCGTTATTGCCGTGCTTGCTGCCGGCGCCGCGATGGTGTTTATGAAGAAGCGCGCGTATTGACGTTTCGCGGTCGGGCCGGAGCGGCCTTGCGGCAATGACCGTCTGATCCGTCCGGTCAATATTTTGATAACATGAAAAAGAGGCTGTTCGTTGACCCGCTCGGCGCGGGTCGATGAACAGCCTTTCGTTATCTTTTTTCCTGATTCCGTGAATGTCAATCGTTATTGATCGACCGCTCCTCCTGACCCGATCCGCGGCCGGATCTCGCCGGCCGCTCCGCATTCTCGCTCATTTTATGAATGGTAAATCCCCAAAAGTGGGACAAAATCTCTCAAATAAAGATTTTTGTCCCACTCATGGCTGCATCTCCGGTAACGTGTCCGCCTTCATTAGCACAAAAGTGGGACAAAAAGGCGTGAAAAGGAGCTTTTTGTCCCATTGCAGCCGGATCAAAAGCGGTATAAGGCCGTGTCAAAAGCGTCAATGACCCGCCAGAGCCCCTCAGAAGCCGCCCAAAGTGGGACAAAATTTCTAAAACGGAAATTTTTGTCCCACTTTTTCCAAAACCCGGCGTTTGGAATGAGCAAGAGACATGA
>CACZOW010000223.1 GCA_902782885.1 uncultured Ruminococcus sp.
TCTGCATGTCCATATTCAACAAGATCGATAAAGACGATGAGACCGCGGGAGGGCTTGCCTTATGAGAAAACACAGTAAAGCCGTTTCCGCAGTGCTCAAGATCCTGTACATCGGTCTGATTATGCTGTTCTTCTACGCTCCTATCGCCGTAATGATTCTGTTCTCGTTCAATGCGGGGATCTCCAGAGCCAAATTCACCGGGTTTTCGCTGCAGCATTACGCCAATATGGCCGCGGACAACATGATGCTGACCGCACTTAAAAACACGCTGATCATCGCACTGATCGCCTCCGCCATTGCTACACTGATCGGAACATACGCCGCGTTCGTGATCGCGCGCCTTTCTCCCTTTAAAAAGAGTCTGGTGCTGAAATCGCTGAACATACCCATGCTGAACGCCGATATCGTGACCGGTATTTCATTGCTGCTGTTCTTCGTGTTCATTTCCATACCGCTGGGATTCTTCTCGCTGCTGATCGCCCACGTTATGTTCAACGTGCCTTACGTGACGATGTCGGTATTGCCCAAGATACGTCAGCTCAACAAGAGTACCTACGAGGCTGCGCTTGACCTGGGCGCTCCCCCGGCGCTGGCGTTCCGCAAAGTCGTGCTCCCCGAGATCATGCCCGGTGTGGTATCCGGCGCGCTGATGGCCTTCACGCTGTCGCTGGACGATTTCATCATCAGCTACTTCACATCCGGCACGGACTTTATGACGCTGTCCGTGTATATAAACTCCATGACCAAAAAATCGATCCCGCTTTCGGTCAACGCGCTCTCCACGCTGCTGTTCATCGCGGTATTCGTGATCCTGGTCATCATAAACCTGCGCCCCGCGTCGCGCAAAACCAAAAAATGAAAATTCATTACTACTGTTCGGGAGGTAATTAAAATGATCTACTACAACAATCGCTCCGGGAAGCGGAGCATCGCTGCGAGAATAGCGTGCCTGGCGTTCGTTATGGTGATTGCCCTCGGTATGCTTACGGGACTTACGGGCTGCAGCTCGAAAGAGAAGCTGTACGTGTTCAACTGGGGCGATTACATTGACCCCGAAGTCGTCACACTGTTTGAGAAAGAGTATCCTCAGTACAAGGTCGTGTACGATACCTTCGATACCAACGAGACCATGTACCAGAAACTGGTGAGCACCAATATCCCCTACGACGTTATTATCCCGTCCGATTATATGGTGTCCCGGCTCATTAAGGAAAACCGGCTGAACAAGCTGGACAAGTCGAAGCTGCCCAACTACAGCAAGATCATGGACAACCTCAAAGGTACCGAGTTCGATCCCACCGAAGAGTATTCCGTGCCGTACATGTGGGGCACGCTGGGCATCGTATACAATAAGAAGCTCATCGGCAGCGACGTGATCGACAGCTGGACCTGCCTCTGGGACAAAAAGTATGAAGGCAAGATCCTGATGCTGGACTCCGTACGCGACACGATGGGTCTGACGCTGGCGATGCTGGGCTACAGCATGAATACCACCGACGCGTCCGAAGTTGAGGCCGCGGGCAAAAAACTGGCGGAGCAGAAGCCGCTGGTGGCGCAGTACGGCGTTGACGACATCAAACAGCCCATGATCAACGGCAACTACGCGCTCTGCGTTGAGTACTCCGGCGACGCGCTCTGGATGATGGGTCAAAATGAGGATCTGGAGTACGTTATCCCCAAAGAAGGCTCAAATATCTGGATCGATACCATGGTCATCCCCACCACTTCCAAAAACACCGAGGGTGCACATCTGTTCATCGATTTCATGTGCCGCACAGACATCGCGGTGAAGAACGCCGAGTACATCGAATATTCCACGCCTCAGACCGAAGCGCTGGAAGAACTGGGCGAAGAGTATATCGGCAACCATGTGTTCAACCCTACCGCCGAAGAACTCAGCAAAGTCGAGTCTTTCGTGGATCTGGGCGATTCCGTCAGCCTGTACAACAAGGCTTGGGAAGAACTCAGACTTTCCAGCGGCGAGGATAATCAGAAAGAAAAGAATCTGCTCTGGATCTATATCGTGATCGCCGTCGTCGTGGTGGCGCTGGTAGTGTTCCTGGTGATCCGGAAAAAGAAGAAAGATAAGATCAAGTACGAAGAATGACGAATTCCGGTAATTCCGATACTTATATCGAAACGTGTTCAGCATGCGGCGGCAGGCGCGCTCCCGAGCGGGTCGACGTGCGCCGCGTGCTGGACCGGCTGGATGCGCTGCTGGCCGCGAAAGATTACGACGGGGCCGCGGCGCATCTTTTATATTGGCTGCGCGAGACTGAATCCGTCGGCGACCGGGCCGCGGAACTGACGGTCCTGAACGAACTGATGGGCTTTTACCGGAAGCAGGGCGACCGGGCGCAGGCAACAAAATACGCGGATTACGCGCTGGACCGTTTCGGCGTTGACAACGAATTCAACGATACGGTATTTTTTGCCACCACCTGCCTTAATGCCGCCACCGTGTGCAAAGCATTCGGCGAAGCTGAGCGGGCGCTGGAACTCTACCGCCGCTGTCTGGAATTGTACAGCCGCCGGCTGGAACCGGACGATCTGCGTTTCGCCGGACTTTATAACAATATGGGACTGGCGCTGGCGGAGACAGGCCTGTTTGAGGAAGCGTACGAAGCGTTTCTCAAGGCAATTCAGATACAGGAGCCGGCGGGCGCTTCCACCGCACCGGACCGGGCAATCACCTGCCTTAACATCTGCGATCTGTTCGACGCGGGCTTTATTCCCCCGAACGCGGATCCGGACGATGTACCGGAACTGACAGAAAAATATATTGAACGCGCGTACGCCCTGCTTGCGGATGATTCGGTGGAAAAAGACGCGTATTACGCGTTCGTATGCGAAAAATGCGCGCCGGTGTTCGGTTATTACGGTTATTTTTTGTATAAAAATAAACTGATATCCGAAGCCGAAAAGATCAACGTCAGATATGCGCGTCGTGAACACGCGGACAATACATGAACCGGGAACTATGAGCGGCTTCGGAGAATCATTGTCAAAAGAGTATTTTGAATCGTTCGGGAGGCCCCTGTTTTCCGAGAGATTTCCGGACGTGTACGGACTATTGTGCTTCGGGCTGTGCGGACCGGGTTCGGAGTGCTACGGTTTTGACGACGAGATATCCCGGGACCATGATTTTGAGCCGGGGTTCAGTGTTTTTTATCCGGAAGAGCAGCTTTCCCGGCGCCGGGTGTTCGAACTGGAGCGGGCGTACGCGGGACTGCCTTCGGAGTTCGGCGGGCTGCGCAGATCGCCGGTGCGCTCATACGGCGGGATCGAACGCCGTGGCGTGATCGGTATCAACGAGTATTACAGCCGCTATCTGGGAGACGTTGGCATCCCGGTGAGCATAGACGAATGGCTGAACATTCCGGAGGAACGGCTGTGCGAAGCCGTGAACGGTACGGTTTTCGTTGACAATCTTGGCGAGTTCTCGCGGCGGAGGCAATTATTGTCCGCTATGCCCCGGGATGTGCAGATAAAGCGTCTGGCCGGGCGTTTATTTGAATTGTCCCAGGACGGAGGGTACAACTACCTCCGCGCTTTGAAACGCGCTGACGGCGCTCAGGCGCGGCTTTTTCTCGATGATTTCGTCACAGGCGCCGCGGCCGTTATTTATCTGCTGAACGGAATGTACCGGCCGTACCGGAAATGGCTGCTGCGCGGGCTCGAACGCTGCGCACGGCTTGGCGAACTGCGTGATCAGCTGACCGGTATGCTGATCTCCCCCGCACAGGATGCCGCGGATGCAGTGGAGACACTGTCGCGCGTCCTTTCAAACGCCGCGCTGGAGCAGTTCGGTCTGAAATTAAATGAAACCGGGGGCAATTCCGGCTTCGATATGCTCCAATCTGCCGCATTTGCGCTGAACGGCATCATCGCGGACAATTATCTTAGGAACTCAGATATTCTATACGCGCTCTGAAGAGTTTGAACATTGCGGCGGTCAATCCGCTACGAAAATGTACGAATACACATCCTGCCCTCCCGGAATGAAGTAAACTTCTACGCCGGGATATTTTTCTTTAAGGGCGGATCCCAGCCTCTCGTTGTCAGCATCAGTCGCGTCCTTCCCGCAGAAACAGGTCAGCACGCATTTGTCTTCCTTGAGCAAATGACCCGCAAGGGCGAGTGCCGTGTCGAACAACGAACCGGCGGACGAAATGATAGTTTTGCCGATAAAACCGATGTAGTTGCCCTCATTTACCGTTACGCCGTCGAAGAGACCGCTTTTGGCGGCAACGGAAACGGAACCGGAACAGGATTCTTTGATCGCGTTGTTCACGGAATCTACCAGTTCTTCGACATGATCCTCGCAGGGATAGAGCGCTGCCAATCCGACGTACCCCTGTCCGAGGCTCGAAGATTCGATCACATGGACGCGGGAACCGGTGTACAGGCCGGCGGCCTGACGCGCCGAAAGGATAATATTCTTATTGTTCGGGAAAACGATTATATTGTCCGCGTCGAGCTGCCTGAAGGCGTCAATAAAATCCTGCGCGGAAGGGTTCATTGACTGGCCGCCGGACACAAGCACATCAACGCCCATGGAAGTGAACGTTTCGGCAAACCCTTCACCGGCACTGACCGCAACGATCCCAAGATATTTTCGGGACTTCTGCACGGTACCGAAGGCTTTGCCGTCATCCTGTTCGCAGCTGACAGGTAAAGAGTGCGGCGAATCGTTGCCCGAATGTTCCAGTGTCATGTTTTCGATCTTTAATTTAAGGAATTCACCGAACGCGTGCATGTAGTCAAGCACTTTTTCGGGCGAAAACGTGTGTACGTGCAGTTTTATGAGAGATTCGTCGCGGATGTAGACCACGGAATCTCCGACGGAAGCAAGAAAACTTTTTACAGCATCGTCATCAAACGACGCGATATCGGTTTTGGAATGCTGAAGTCTTACCAGGAGTTCGGTACAATAACCATAATCCATGACGTCATCGGCTGTAAAGAGATTTATATTGACAGATTCAGCGCGGTCCTGAGAGGACGCATCGCTGTCAATCGATTCGGTTTTATAACCGTACCGGGAGCGCAGAACATCGATATCGTCGGTAAGCGCATTGACGAAACCGTGGGCAATAAAGTAGAGCCCTGCGCCGCCGCTGTCGATCACGCCCGCCTGCTTGAGCAGCGGCAGGAGTTCGGGCGTATGTTCCAGCGATTCTTTCATTCCGGTGAGCAGCTGAGTGAAAAGTTCGTGCAGCGTGGCGCCGGCGCCGACGTTGTCCGCGGCATATTCAACGGATTCACGGGCAACGGTAAGTATAGTGCCTTCCGTGGGATTGAGCACGGCCGCGTACGCATGGCGCACGCCGTTCTGAAGCGCGATCAGCAGGCATTCGGCGTCCGCGTTTTCGGAACTGCTGATGACGTCAGTGATCCCTTTGAAAAACTGTGAAAGGATGACGCCGGAGTTGCCCCGCGCGGCATGCAGCATACCTTTGCTGGAGGTATTGACCGCATCCCGGAGGCCTTCGGTCTTGCAGGTCTTCAGCGCTTTGACGCCGCCGTGCATCGTGCGCCACATATTGTCACCGGTGTCACCGTCAGGGACCGGGAACACGTTCAGATCGTTTACATCCTTTATATGCGCCTTAAGTTCTCCCGCGGCGCATTCGAGCATCACGCTGTAAATGTCACTGGTCAATACTTTTGCGTCTCTGTAATTCATATGTTCCTCCGCGTTTCAGCGTTCGCTGCCGACAAAGAACAGCGCCAGCGTTCCGGGACCGGAATGTGCGCCGATGACCATGCCGACCATAGTAATGATCTTTACTTCAACACCGTACCGGTCATGCAGCATCCCTGCCAGCATCTCGGCGTCCTTTATGCAGTCGCCGTGCGAGATGAAAACGGTTCCGTGTTCCTTATCTACGGCAAGTTCGCCGTATTTATCTGCCATTCTGACTATTGAATTCCTGCGTCCGGATACTTTCTGTACCGGGATCAGATGACCGGGATCATCCATATGCATTACAGGTTTGATGCTGAGGACTCCGCCGAAAAATGCCGCAGCGGCGCTAACTCTGCCGCCGCGACGCAGATATTTAAGGTCGTCGACCGTGAACCAGTGGCAAAGCTTGAATCTCATCGTTTCCGCGAACTCAAACGTCTCTTCGAGGGAAGCTCCGCTGTCGCGTTTTTGCGCGGTGAGATATACAAGCAATCCCATACCGGCAGAAGCGGAACGTGTGTCGGAAATAAGCAATTTGCGTTCGGGATAAAGCGGCCTGATCTCCTCCGCAACGGTCATCGCGTTGGAATACGTGCTGCTGAGGCCGGAGGAAAACGCCAAATAAAGCA
>CACZOW010000224.1 GCA_902782885.1 uncultured Ruminococcus sp.
GACGATGATCGGCGCCATATAATTGCACAGGCTGGCGATGGCCACCGTGGTGTTGACGTACGCGGCAAACAGAAAGATCCAGTTTAACCCCAGCGCCATACCGGATATCAGCAGCCAGATCAGATTATTGCGAATCGCGGTCAATTCCGGCCGCTCTTTCCGGGCAAAACGGTACAGCAGGATGAACACGGCGCCGATCACGCCGCGATAGAACGCGACGGCTTCGCTCGGAAGGTCAACAAAGCGCAGAAACATCCCTATCGTCCCGTACAGGGTCGCGGCGGTTATGAATTTGAAACGTTCTTTGGCGTAGTGCATGTTGAGATGCCGGCGCCGGCACGTCAGGCGGTTACCGGCGGCCGCAGGCGGTCAGGAGGCAGTTGCAGGCAGTCAGGGAGCGGTCATTTGAGCAGCGGGATCCCGCATTTTTTGCACCGGTCGGCTTCCACCGGGTTTTTGGTCTGGCAGCTTACGCAGGCAATATACGGCGCTCCGGTCTTATCGTAAAGCTCGTACGGAAAATTGAACTGCGGGTGATATTTGAATCGATCGCCGACTTTGAGATAATCCCAGGCCGGAGTCAGCGAGCCTTCGCGTTCGACGATCTTTTTCTCGCGGCCGTCCGCGGTCCGGGCAACGGTGATATATTCGGTGTAGTCCCGGCTGTTGTCCGAATTGCTTCTCCGGTAGACCTGGTGCGACTGCTTGTCCGTCACCGTCGCCTCATACGGTTTCTGAGCGCGCGTCTTGGCGTGTGCGATAAGCGCAAACACCAGAAAAACCGCCGAGATAATAAGACCGATGCTCAGTCCCATTGTCACTGTCATTTTATCGCTGACAAGGCCGTATATCGCAAAACCCACTGCCGGCAGCGGTACAAGAATGAATCCAAAGGCTCCCGCCGCTTTTCGGTTTTTCTTCATGGCGGCAAGTATCTCCGGATCGTTCACTCTGCCGGAGTATCCAGGAGCGGGCATGCCGGCCGTTTTCCCGCAGATCGGGCAGAATTTCGCGGCGTCAGCGAGCGGCGTGCCGCAGTACAAACAATTTTGAGCCATTGTCATTCCTCCGTGTGTCTTTTTTTGCATTATATATTGATTCCCCGCACAATACAAGTGCGTATCCCGGTCAAATGTACGAAAATTTAAAAACGGTCCCTCCGCTTAACGCGGCGAGACCGTATCTGAGGCGCCGGCCGATCAGCCGGCATATTAACATTTGACCGTTCTGCTTAAGCGCGGCGGCCGTCAGTTCTGCGGAACATAGTCCGGATTGATCTGTACAGTGCCGAGGGCTTTGTAGTTGGCCGCAAGCTCCTTCTCGGAGAGCACACGGTCGTAGAAGCGTATGCCGGTTACCACGCCGTGATAAGCCTTGCCGGACTCGGGGTGGCCGATGAAGAAGTGGCCTTTCATGTCCGTATTTTCAGCCGCGTCTTTCGAATCCATGAACTCGCCGTTGAGGTAGAGTTCGATGGTATCCAGGGACGAGAACGTCACGGCAATCGTGGAAGTCTCGCACAATTCGCGGGCATCGCCGATCATCTTCGGGCGTGTGCCGATGGCGTTGTTGCACTTGAATTCCAGGGAGTTGTCCGCCTGGCGGATGAACAGGGCGAAATTGTCGTTGGCGTCGCTGTTCAGGAAGGTGGCGAAGTCGTTGCCATCAACGACCAGTTCCTTGATGCAGAATTCGACGGTGTATTCTTCGCTGTTGATCAGCTCGGGAATCGAGTCAGGCAGGACGATCTTCACTCTGTCAACATACAGACCGTCGTCGGTCCAGTACGTCTTTTCACCGAGTTCGATGTCAACAATGTCGTTTCCGTTGCCCGAAAGATCGTGCCACACGGTGCTCTCTTTGTCCTGGCCGTCTTCGGAGTTGAGGTTGCCTTCGTAGAGCGCTACCAGACCGTCCTGAACGTACGGAATGAGCAGCTTGGTGTTGGGCACCGGCGTGGGCGCTTCAGTGGGGACTTCAGTGGGGGCCTCGGTGGGTGCTGCCGTGGGGACAGCGGTGGGCGCGGCGGTCGGAACGTCGGTGACAACAGGTTTATCCGTGGCTTTTGCCTCCTCCGCGGGCTTCGCGCAGGATGCGAACGCGAACGTCATGACGATCGCCAGCATGGCGGCAATAACTTTTATTCTTTTCATTTTTTTCTTATCCTCCTTTGAAGATAGTGCAGTGATTGTACTCTTATGCGGCGGCGGTGTCAATAACGCCCGCCCTTTTCGGGCCTGCGGGTGCCTTTCCGGTCTTTCTGTTTGCCCTTGGCGCGAGCGGTCAATGGTTCTGCAGCCGCAAAGCTCGGAATGGCGTAGTGGGGCTGCTCCTTCACCCCGTTCCTGTAGCCGCAAACGTCGAAAAAAGGATTTGCGGCTACACCTCCGCCCTGTTCCTGTAGCCGCAAAGTTCGAAATAAGGATTTGCGGCTACACCTTTGCCCTTTTCCTGTAGCCGCAAAGTTCGAAAAAAGGATTTGCGGCTACACCTCCGCCCTTTTCCTGTAGCCGCAAAGTTCGAAATAAGGATTTGCGGCTACACCTTCACCCCGTTCCTGTAGCCGCAAACGTCGAAAAAGGGATTCGCGGCTACACCGCTTCTCCCAATCCCGGCCGCGGAACGGGAAAGAAGGAGCAGCCGACCGCCTCGAGCGTGAAAATGCGGCCGGATTTTCTCACATGCGGATATACAACCCGCCTGCCGCGTGGTATAATTCAAATTGGCCACGCAAGGCCGGGAAGGTAAAATAAGCCAGGCCAGCAAAGCAAACCAGGCGAAAGCGAAACAGAAAAGCAAAGGACAGAAGCCATGAAACCGTACGTTATTGACCACGACCTCCACATCCACTCACAGTTGTCCAGCTGCTCGAGCGACCCCGGGCAGACCACCGCGCGCAT
This sequence comes from uncultured Ruminococcus sp., assembly GCA_902782885.1. GTDB lineage: Bacteria > Bacillota > Clostridia > UBA1212 > UBA1255 > UBA1255. The sequence goes on from CACZOW010000224.1 coordinate 2,901, forward strand.
AC